>CADBNQ010000115.1 GCA_902796045.1 uncultured Lachnospiraceae bacterium
CATAATCGGCTCCTATCTTAATCAAGTTTAAATAATGGCAGCTGCTGCGCAGCTGTCACAGAATCGTCAAGACGAAGTTGAATCAAATATTGTTACGAAAGTTTATGTATATTCTAGGCTGTTTGTTACGGTTTGTCAATATAATTTAATAAATTTGTAACAAAATAAGGTTTTTTTAAGAGTACAATGGTATTTACGCAAAGAAATATCACAAAGCAGAGTGAGTACCAAAAAGGAGAAAATACTATGGCAAAAGCAATCATGGTGCAGGGAACCATGTCCAATTCCGGCAAGTCGTTCGTAACGGCCGGCCTGTGCCGGGTCTTTAAGCAGAACGGTTATAAGGTCGCTCCCTTTAAATCCCAGAATATGGCACTCAATTCATTTATCACCCTGGAAGGGCTGGAGATTGGAAGAGCCCAGGCCATGCAGGCAGAAGCAGCTATGGTCGAACCGACCCACTGGATGAATCCCATACTCCTGAAACCTACCAGCAACATGGGTTCCCAGGTGATCGTCAATGGTGAAGTCTATGATAATCTCAGTGCTCAGGAGTACTACAGGATGAAGGACAGCCTGGCACCGGAGGTGAAGAAAGCTTTTGACCACCTTGCGGCGGAGAATGATATTATTGTGATTGAAGGAGCCGGGTCTCCGGCCGAGATTAATCTGGCGGAGAATGATATCGTCAACATGGGCATGGCCAGGATGGCGGATGCCCCGGTGATCCTCGTGGCAGATATAGACAGGGGAGGCGTCTTTGCCTCGGCCTACGGCACCATCAAGCTCCTGCCCCCGGATGAACAGGACCGTTTCTGCGGTATTGTCATCAATAAATTCCGGGGTGATGTGGAGATCCTGAAGCCGGGCCTTAAGATGCTTGAAGACCTCACCGGCAAACCCGTGCTTGGTGTTCTCCCCCTGGAAAAGATTGATATTGATGATGAGGACAGCCTGTCAGACCGCCTGAATCAGAAGACCATCACAGAGGGAATCGATGTGGCAGTGATCCGTCTGCCCCATATCTCCAACTTTACGGATTTCAGTGTCTTTGAGCTGATCGATGGCGTATCACTGCGCTATGTGACAGATAAGAAAGAACTGGGTGATCCTGACCTGATCATCCTGCCGGGGACAAAGAATACCATGTCCGATATGGAATGGCTGATCGAAAGCGGGCTCGAAGGGGCCATCATCCGGGCAGCCAGAACAACCAGAGTGATTGGGATCTGCGGTGGATTCCAGCTTCTGGGCAGGGAACTTCATGACCCCGATGGCGTAGAGCACGGCGGCGATATGAGAGGTTTGGGCCTTCTGGATATCTCCACCGTCTTTCAGGGGGATAAGACCAGGACCAGAATCACCGGCACGATCCGGCCGGAGCGCAATATTTACGGGCTCAGGGATCTTGATCTGGAAGGCTACGAGATCCATATGGGAGAGACAGTCAATCTGGGAGAAGCAGAGCCCATGATCGACCTGGCTGATGGCCGGACAGATGCCTACATGAACAGGGATGGCAGGATCTGGGGGAGCTATCTGCATGGAATCTTTGACAATGAGGAGATGGTGTTCGGACTGGTGAAAGACATCATGAAGGAGAAGGGCATTGATCCTTCCGAGAATCATCTGAGCATTGCGGAATATAAAGAGATCCAGTACAACAAGCTGGCTGACCTGATCCGGAATAACCTGGATATGGACAGGATCTACCGGATCCTCTTTGACGAGGATGACGGTAAGGATGTCAGGTGCGGCGGCCTGAAAGACGATACTTCGGGAAAAGGCTGCGTCCATATCTACTGCGGCGATGGCAAGGGGAAAACAACCTGTGCCATGGGCCTGACTGTCCGTGCAGCGGGTCAGGGAAAGAAGATCCTATTATGCCAGTTCCTGAAGGATGACAGCTCGGGAGAACGGTCAGTGATCGATCATCTGCCGCAAGTTACAGTGATCGGCGGACCAGGGATGGACAAGTTTACATTCCAGATGTCAGAGCAGGAGCTGACTGATCTGCAGACCGCCAATGACCAGCTGCTCGAACGGATCATAAAGATGGCTCCGGATTATGATATGCTTGTTCTGGATGAGAGTGTTTACGCAATTGATAAAGGGCTGCTCACTGAGAGCAGGCTGATTGATTTTCTGAAGAACCGGCCGGAGCATCTGGAAGTGGTCCTCTCGGG
Organism: uncultured Lachnospiraceae bacterium; assembly: GCA_902796045.1. GTDB lineage: Bacteria > Bacillota > Clostridia > Lachnospirales > Lachnospiraceae > Anaerobutyricum. Next base: position 2,187 of record CADBNQ010000115.1, read on the forward strand.
AAGGAATCCTTCTGACCGGCTCAAGGAGCAGGCGGATTATATTTCCGAGATCAGGAAGATCAGACATCCCTTCGACAGGGGATTGAGCTCCAGACAGGGGATTGAGTTTTAATCATGGCATATTTTCCAATGTTTATCAATCTGAAAGACAGAAGATGCCTTGTGATCGGAGGAGGCAAGGTGGCTGCCAGAAAGGTAAAGACCCTGCTCTTATATGAAGCAGATGTCAAGGTGCTGAGTCCGCAGGTCAGCCCTGCGATTCTGGGACTGCCGGCTGTAAAAACCGGCCTTGTCGGGCCGGACCTGGAAGAGGAGATCAGACAGGCGGCCCTGGTTGTGGCTGCCTCCGACAGCAGAAAGACCAATCATGAGGTTTCAAAGATCTGTCACAGGCTGGGCATCCCTGTCAATGTGGCAGATGCGCCGGAGGAATGCACTTTTCTTTTTCCGGCAGTCGTGAAAAAAGGGGATATCAGTATCGGGATCAGCACCGGTGGCGGCAGCCCGGTTGTTTCTTCGGTGCTCCGCCGGGAGATCGAAGACAGCATGCCTGATTATTATGCTGATATCGCAGCGCAGATGGGCAGGATGAGAAAGAGGGTCCGTGAGACTGTTCCCGATGAGAAAGACCGGCGCAGGTGCCTTAAGGAAGCGGCGGCCAGGGCATTTGAACACAAAAGGACCCTGAAAGATGAAGAAATCGGAGAAATTATCCATAGACAGGATGACAGTTTATGATACAATGGAGATAGAATATCTGACATTGTGAGGAGGTAATAATCATGATAAGGAGAAGACGTTTACGTTCTACGCCGGGTATGAGGGCCCTGGTCAGGGAGACATCCATTGGGGTGAATGACCTGATCTATCCTCTCTTTGTGCAGGAGGGACACGATATCAAGAACCCTGTTCCATCCATGCCGGGGATTAACCAGTACAGTATTGACAGGCTGGATGAGGAGCTTGACAAGATCAGGGAAGCAGGGATCAGGGCTGTCCTTCTGTTCGGCGTTCCTGAGCATAAGGATGAGTGCGGGTCAGAAGCCTACAACGAGCATGGGATCATCCAGGAAGCCATCCGTTATATCAAAAAGGTATTTCCGGAGCTGGTGGTTATCGCAGATATCTGTCTTTGTGAGTATACCTCCCATGGACACTGCGGTCTGATCAAAGATGGTGAGATACTAAATGATGAGACATTGCCGCTGCTGGCAAAGACTGCTGTAACCTGTGCCCGGGCCGGGGCAGATATGGTGGCCCCCTCCAATATGATGGACGGGCATGTGGCTGCGATCAGAGAAGCCCTCGATGAAGCAGGCTTTCAGACTACACCGATCATGGCCTACAGCGCAAAGATGGCGTCCGGCTATTACGGGCCCTTCCGGGATGCCGCACACTCAGCACCCGGTTTTGGCGACCGCAAGACCTACCAGATGGATTATCACAATGGCAGAGAAGCCATGAGAGACATCTGGGATGATATTGATGAAGGTGCCGATATCATCATCGTGAAACCGGCTCTTGCCTATCTTGATATCTTAAAGACTGCTTCCATGGAGACGAATATGCCGCTCTGCGCCTATAATGTCAGTGGTGAGTATTCTATTGTGAAGGCAGCAGCAGCGAATGGCTGGGTCGATGAGAAGAAGCTTGTCATGGAGAACATGATCGGGATGAAGAGGGCCGGCGCCCATATGATCATCACCTACCATGCCCTGGATGTGGCCAGGTGGCTGAAAGAAGACTATAACTGATCAGCGGCGCCAGGAACGCCGAGACTCGCGGTCGAGTCTTGAATGCGGCATACGGGAAATCGGGCAAGGGAGTAACAGATAATAAGGCGGTAAAGGAGGTGTACATATGACAGTGTTTTATTGGCTTGTGGCAGCGGCAGCTTTTCTGGCTATGGAGGTCCTGACGCTGGGTTTGACCAGTATCTGGTTTGCAGGCGGAGCTGTGATGGGTGCCATCGTGGCTGCATGCGGTCTGCCTTTGTATGTGCAGCTTCTGGTGTTCGCCGCGGTTTCCGGATTACTCCTGCTTCTGACCAGGCCTCTGGCGCAGAAGTATCTGAACAGCAGAACCATCCGGACGAACGCGGAGAGCCTGATCGGGGAGACCTGTATTGTGACAGAGTCGATTGACAACCTCCAGGCAAAAGGACAGGTCAGCGTTGAGGGACAGACCTGGACAGCCCGGAGCTACTCCAATGACGTGCGGATCCACAAGGGTCAGGTCGTAAGTGTAGAAAGCATATCTGGAGTGAAGCTGATCGTGAAGCCTTTAGAGAAGCTGATGGTATAATTAAACAAAAAGGGGCCTTGCTTTCCGAATCTTGTGAGGAGCAGGTTCCGGTGAAACTGGAGGAGGAACTATGAGAGTGATTGGAATGATTTTACCTGTCATCATAATTGTGTTTATAATCTATCTGCTGACTTCCTGTGTGAGGATTGTTCCTCAGGCACAGGCCTATGTCATTGAGAGGCTGGGTGCCTATAATGGTACATGGTCAGTAGGTCTGCATTTTAAGGTTCCGTTTATAGACCGGGTTGCCAAGAGAGTGCTTCTTAAGGAGCAGGTTGTGGATTTTGTCCCTCAGCCTGTTATTACCAAGGATAATGTTACTATGAGGATAGATACGGTCGTCTATTATCAGATTACCGATCCGAAGCTGTACGCCTATGGTGTGGACAACCCGATCATGGCCATAGAGAATCTGACAGCCACAACTCTTCGTAACATCATTGGTGATCTGGAATTGGATGCCACTCTGACATCTCGTGAGACCATCAACACCAAGATGAGATCCACTCTGGATGTGGCGACCGATCCCTGGGGCATCAAGGTAAACCGGGTTGAGCTTAAGAACATTATCCCGCCATCAGAGATCCAGAATGCCATGGAGAAACAGATGAAGGCAGAGCGTGAACGTCGTGAGGCAATCCTCAGGGCAGAGGGTGAGAAGAAATCATCCGTATTAAGGGCAGAGGGCCATAAAGAGTCTATGATCCTCGAAGCAGAGGCTGAGAAGGAAGCAGCCATCTTAAGGGCTGATGCCAAACGTGAAGCCACTATCAGGGAGGCTGAAGGTGAAGCGGCAGCCATTCTCAAGATCCAGCAGGCAACAGCAGACGGCCTTAAGGCCATCAAGGCCGCAGGTGCTGATGACTCAGTCATCAGACTGAAATCTCTGGAGGCATTCCAGAAAGCTGCAGACGGGAAGGCAACCAAGATCATCGTGCCTTCTGAGATACAAAGCCTGGCCGGGCTGGTGACATCTGTAAAAGAGCTGGCCAGAGATCCTGAACAGGTAGAAGAAGGCTGACATCTGTTTAATCGGCCTAAACGGAGGAGGAGATGGAGATCCCACCCGGATAACCCATCTTCTCCTTATTTTTTCAATAATGTAAGGAAGACAAAGATGAATCTGGATAAGATCAAACACCTGTGGCCGCTGGCCTATCTGATGTTCCTGTTGAAAACATTCATATTTTACTGGCAGACGGACCGTCTTGATATGATGATCGTGGTTGAAGTTCCGGTTCTGACCATCTTGTTTCTGGTCACGGTCTTCGAATTCTTTTCCCTTGCTGACAGGAAGGCCGTCAGAGTTTCCTTTTATACGATTTATACTATGATCACCCTGATCATGTTTGCGGATATAGCCTACAGCGGGTATTTTGGCAAATATACTTCCATCAATCAGCTGTATCAGCTGGGCAGTCTGGGACAGATCGCCCGGGATGAGGGTGGAGTGATCGGGGCTGCTGTAAGTCCTGCCTGCCTTCTGATCTGGCTGGACCTGCCCCTGGTATTTTACTGGTACCGCAGAAGGATGGAGCAGAGGATCCCTCTCAGAGAAAGACCCATAAAAAAACTGATTCCATGGCTGCTGGTCCATATTGTCTTATTCACCGCTGCCATCTGCAGCTGGTATTATTATGGCACGAATCCGCAGAACGAGAGGTATGTGCAGAAGGTCAATCACATAGAGATCTTTACCTGGCATACCCATGATATCATTATGAATACCCTGGGAAAGCTGCGGAAGAATGAGGTTGATGAGGAAGAGCTTCAAAAGCAGATCGCTGAAATTGTTCCCGCATCCTCCGGCCAGGACTACAGGGGCGCCGCAAAAGGGATGAACCTGATCCTGATCCAGACCGAGTCGCTGAATGATTTTCCCATCGGCGCTGAGTACAACGGGCAGGAGCTGACTCCGAACCTGAATGCCCTCAGAAAGAAGGATACCTTCTATTTCAATCATTTCTACTCGACGACTGGTGTCGGCAACACGGCAGATGCGGAGTTTTCGACGCTGAACAGCCTTTACGCCAATGATGAGAGAGAGTGCTACCGCAAATATGTGGATAACACTTTTAACGGACTTCCCTGGCTTTTAAGAAGCCGGGGTTATGAGGCTATGGCCTTTCACGGATATATCAAGACTTTCTGGAACCGTGACGAAGCCTACCGGAATCAGGGATTTCAGCATTTTTATTCAGAAGAAGAGCTGGAGCTCACGGAAAAGTCCGGTTTTGGCCTCACTGACAAAGAGCTCTTCAGGCAGTCGGTAGACATCCTGAAGAACAGAGAGAGCAGCAAACCTTTTTTTGCCTTTATGATCACGCTGACCAACCATATACCCTATGAGCTTGACCAGAAGCTGGCTTCGCTGGAGCTTAAGCCGGAGGACAGGAATTCGACCTTCGGCAGATATCTGCAGACTGTCAGATATACCGATGAGGCCTTTGGAGACCTGATCAGCTATCTGAAAGAGGCAGGCCTTTATGACAATACCATGATCGTGATCTATGGTGATCACCAGGGCCTGAACAAGGAGACGGTGCCTGTCTACAATCATACATCCAGGTTCCTGGGGAAGCCGTATGATTTTGATGAAATGCTGAACGTTCCGCTCTTTGTGCATATTCCCGGGCTTGGTACGGCCAGGACGGTGACGAGAGTCGGCGGGCAGGTGGATATTCTCCCCACGCTGGCGAATCTCATGGACTTTGATATTCCCCAGCCTTATGTTTTCGGTCATGACCTGCTGAATACAGACGAGGGCTTTATCGCCCAGATCTCCTACATAGGGAAGGATTCCTTTATCACCGACGATAATAATATGATCTTTCAGATTGGTAAAGACGGGACCGTGGAAAACGGGAGGGTGATTAATCTGACCACGGGAGAGGAGATGAATCTGAATGTCGACCTTTGCCGGAGATACTCCGACAGAGCGGATGCCCTGATCGACAGCTGCCAGAAGGCGCTTGACTATAATCTGATTTCGAGATATGTGAGCCATTGACCCTTTTACCTTGACATTTCCGATAAAATTTGATAAAACGATTCCATATGTAAAAGTAAGCAGCTATATGCCATCTGCCTGCAGCAGCAGGAGAGGCCGGAGAGGATGATATCATGGATTTGAAAGGACGCAGCTTTCTGACATTGCTTGATTTTAACAAAGAGGAGATCCGCTATATGCTGGATCTGGGTCACAGCCTTAAAAAGAAAAAGAAGGAAGGGACAGCCGGGAAAGAGCTGGCCGGGAAAAATATCGTTCTGATCTTTGATAAATCTTCTACCAGGACCCGCTGTTCATTCGAGGTGGCAGCACATGATGAGGGAGCCCATGTGACTTATCTTTCTAATTCCCATATGAACAAGAAGGAGTCTCTGGAGGATACGGCAAAGGTTTTCGGGCGGATGTATGATGCCATAGAGTACCGGGGATTCGGGCAGGACATCGTTGAGAAGCTGGCAGAGTTTTCAGGTGTTCCGGTGTGGAACGGACTGACTGATGTGGACCATCCTACTCAGGTGCTCGCTGATTTCATGACCATGGAGGAGCACATTGACAAGCCTCTGGAGGAGATGAATCTGACCTTTGTCGGTGATCTGTCGGATAATGTCATGTATGCCCTGATGTACGGCAGTGCCATCATGGGGGTGAATTTTAAGGCCGTCGGTCCCCGGGAGACAGTATGTGATCCGGCTGTGATCGAGAGATCGCGCCGGCTGGCAAAAGTCAGCGGGGCCTCAGTTGAGATATCCCATGACCCGGAGGATGTCAGAGGATCAGATGTCATCTATACGGACATATGGGTCAGTATGGGTGAGAGCGAGGATCTGTATCCGGATAGGGTAAAGGCACTGACTCCCTATAAAGTCACAAGAAAGATGATGGAAGATACCGGCAACAGGAACTGTCTGTTTATGCACTGCCTGCCATCCTATCACGATTTTGAGACCACTGTGGCCAGAGACATGCGGGACAGGCTGGGACTGGATATCCGGGAAGTGGAGGATGAGGTCTTCCGCTCGGAGAATTCGGTTGTATTTGATGAGGCCGAGAACCGGATGCATTCCATCAAGGCTGTGATGGTTGCCACCCTGGGGCGCTGATCCATGAGAGAAGAAATACTGGATTATCTCAACAGAAAAAAAGAAGAAGATAAAGACTTTCCTTATAAAGAAATCCATTACTTTGACTGTCTGGATTCCACCAATGAAGAGGCAAAGAGAGCATTTAGAGGTGGGGCTTCGGAGTTTAGTCTGTTTATTGCTGACCGGCAGACAGCAGGGAAGGGAAGGAGAGGGCGCAGCTGGTCATCTCCCGGTGGCCGCGACCTGTTTTTTTCCATTCTTTTGAAACCTGCCATTCCCATTTCTTCTGTTTCTGCGCTCACGCTTCTTGCCGCCCTGGCTGCAGCCGGCGTATGCAGAAAATACAGCTGCCGGGACTGCCTGATCAAATGGCCCAATGATATTGTTCTGCACGGCAGAAAGATCTGCGGCATATTGACTGAGATGGCGGCCGGGACGGATGAGATTGATTATGTGATTGTGGGTGTCGGTTTTAATCTGAACCGCATGGAGTTTCCGGAAGACCTGGAGGATATTGCGACATCCATCAGAAAAGAGACAGGAAAAGAGATCAACAGACCGGCATTTCTGGCAGACTTCCTGACAGACTTCCATCAGAGCTATCTCAGATTTATAAAGGAGCAGAGCTTTGCCTCCTTCGTGACAGAGTACAATGCATGGCTGGTCAACAGGGGAAGACAGGTCAGGTTCCTCCGCAGAGGGCAGGAGACCATCAGGACTGCCCTGGGGATCGATGAGAATGGAGAACTTGTTGTGGAGGATGAGGAGGGCAGGAGAGAAACCGTTTTGTCTGGGGAAGTATCAGTCCGGGGGTTATATGGATATGCATGAAAAGAAAATCCTCTGCGGAGCCAGCAGTTACGATGAAATATTTTATTTTAATCCGGATTTCGATTCTGTCCCGGATCTGGTCAAAGAAGAACTGCAGATCATGTGTGTTCTCTTTACTGCAGATGTCGGCGGAATCCTCCGGCTAGAATTCGATGAACAGGGCACCCTGCATTTTGCCGTTGAATCAAGGGAAGATGATTTCTTTTTTGATGAGATAGGCAGTGTCCTGAAAATAAAACAATTACAAAGAGAAAAAAGAGACCTTTTGACAAGTCTGGAAACATATTATAAAGTATTTGAGAGGAACAAAGATATCCTGACCGGTAAAGATATAGGAGAATAATATGCTAATAGGGATTGATATAGGAAATTCAGACATCACTTTTGGACTGTTTCAGGGGAAGAAGCTCTGCGATACTTTCCGTATGAGGAGCAAGGTAAGCCGTACCTCTGATGAATACGGCATGTTTATGCTGGATGAACTGCTCTATAAGGGCTACCGCAAGGAAGATGTCAAGGCTGTGATCATCGCATCTGTGGTCCCGGCCATCAATCACTCTTTTAACAGCGGCATCATAAAGTACTTTGGACTGAAGCCAATCATCGTAGGTGCAGGGATCAGGACAGGCATAAAGATCAGGACAATCAACCCTCAGCTTACCGGCGCGGACCGGATCGTTGATGCGGTCGCCGGCTACGAGCTTTACGGCGGCCCGGTGATCATTGCTGATTTCGGGACAGCTACCACCATAGATCTTGTCACTTCAGAGGGGGAATTTGAGGGTGGTGTTATCGTTCCCGGCATACATACGGCAGCAAAAGAACTGTCCCTGCAGGCAGCC
>CADBNQ010000116.1 GCA_902796045.1 uncultured Lachnospiraceae bacterium
CCTCGTTGGTGTAGCTGTTTAAGATGACGCCCACCTTCAGGCCGAGAAACTCGTGGACCTTGCCCATCCACTCGGCATCACGCTTGGCCAGGTAATCATTGACCGTCACGATATGGACGCCCTTGCCTTCTAGGGCATTGAGATAGGAGGGCAGTGTGGCGACCAGGGTCTTACCTTCACCGGTCTTCATCTCGGCGATCCTGCCCTGGTGGAGGATGATCCCGCCCATCAGCTGGACACGGTAATGCTTCATGCCGATGGAACGGACCGCCGCCTCTCTGACCACGGCAAAGGCTTCCACCAGCAGGTCATCCAGGGTCTCCCCCTCTGCCAGGCGCTGCTTAAACCAGGGCGTCTTTGCCCGGAGTTCCTCGTCAGAAAGAGCCTGCATCTCCTGGTCAAGAGCCTCTATGCCGTCAACCAGCTTGCTGATCCTCTTGATCTCCCTTTCACTTTTATTTCCGAAAAATATATCTGTAATACCCATAATACCTCCAAAATCTGCGTATAAACATACAGAATATATTGTATCATTGATGGGTATGCATTGCAAGGAGCGAATTCTTTCAATATTTTGATGACCGTTCACCTGCTCATTAATATCTCCCCGATTTCCCCGGCCTCTTTCTCCAGCTCCCGGCAGCGGGGCAGGTCCGTCTTCCCTTCCTGCTTCAGCCTTTCCAGGATACCCTTCTTCTTATCATATTCTTTTTCAAGGTATTCCATAAAGACAGGGTGTCTCTCTTCGATCAGGATCCTCCCGTATCGGTAATACCTTTCTGTGTCATGACCGGCATACTCTGCATCCCTCCGGGGGACAGCCCTGATCACCAGATAATACTTGCCGTCTTCCTTGAGGAACCATTCATTGCTGATCTGATATCGGTGGTCCTGGAGAAAATGCCTGACCTTAAACCACTCGGACTGAGGCCCAAGGACCAGCTCCTTTCCCGCCTCCAAAAAAGCGGCGCCGTTTTCCAGGATCCTGCAGGTCAGGGCCCCTCCCATGCCGGCAATGACAATCGTGTCAGCCTCGTCTGGGGAGAGCTTCTCCAGACCGTCGCTCAGGCGGCAGCTGATCAGGTCTGACAGCCCCTCCTGTCTGATGTTGGCCCTGGCCCTGTCCAGGGGTCCCTGCCGGACATCCATGGCAATCGCCCGGGGACAGACCCCCTTTTTTACAAGATAAATCGGCACATATCCGTGATCTGTGCCGATGTCTGCCAGGGCGTGTCCCGGAGTGACCGCCCCTGCCACTGTTCTCAATCTCTCTGATAACTGCATGATTTCTCCTTAATCGCCTGACTCTGCACCTAAAAACATCATAAAATCAGGGATGTCTGCAGGCAGCGATATCTGCCCGGTACTATGTGAAGAGATGACCACTGCTTTTCATCGAAATGCCAGCTGTTTTGGACTCCGCAGTGTGTCTGAGCGAAGCGAGTTCGCGTCGCGGAGTCTAACAAAACAGATGGTATGAATGATGAAGCAGTTCATCTCTGAGGTTTGTACAGGCAGATATCACTACCTGCAGACTCCTGTTATTTTATATGTTTCCTCATGTCAGTTTCAACTCCAGCCGCTGGATCTTACTTTTCTCTTCCAGCAGTTCCTGCCAGCGGACGATGTCCCCTGTGTGACTCATCTCGTCGGCTATGCTTGCCAGCCTGATCTTCTTGATGATGTCTGTGAGGGCCTTGTCCCTGTCGTCCTCTTCCGGAGCATATTTCAAATGTGTATTGAATATGGCGGCCACCGTGTTGTGGTCTTCTTCGTCTGTGAACTGGGTGACGATGGCTGCCGGATTCACATGGCCTTCCTCCAGCTGATCGTAGAGCATGAGGGCAACGCCATGATAAAGGGGGTCCAGAAAATCATCGGGGCCTACATATTTCCTGATCCTGGGGAAGCTGTCCGGGTGTTCTACCAGCCAGGTCAGAAGCACCCTCTGAGGCTGGTTTTTCTGTTCTTCCTTCTTCTCCCTGGCCTTTTCCCGGCTCTCAGGTTTCTTTCTGTACTGAGCATTGTTCTTCTCATAGCGGTAGTCCCTGAGGTAGCGGTCCACCAGGTCGGCAAGGTCTTTCTTGGCGATCATAAAACGGTTGGCCGCGGCGTCAATATAGGCCTCCCGCTCCACATTGTCCTCGATCCGGGCCAGCTTTCTGGCAGCCTCGTGGACAAAGCGGGTCCGGGTCTCCGGATCCTTCTGGTCGTACTCCTCATACAGCTTCAGAAGCTCAAACATCCTCCCGGTTTCTGCTTCCCGGATCCTCTTTTCGTACTCTTCGGCGCCTTCTGCCTTTACCAGTTCGTCCGGATCCTTGTAGGGATCCATGGACAGAACCCGTCCGCGCAGCCCGCTCTCCCTGAGTATGGGCAGGGCCCGAAGGGCAGCTTTTATGCCGGCCGGGTCGCTGTCAAATGACAGGATCACCTGGTCAGTGTAGCGTTTGAGCAGCAGGGCCTGGCCCGGGGTAAAGGAAGTCCCCAGGGGGGCAACGGCATTGTCAAATCCAGCCTGGTGGAGGGAGATCACGTCCATATATCCTTCGCAGAGAATGATGCCCTTCTTTTTTGACCTTTTGGCATAGCCTAAACCATAGAGGTTCCTTCCCTTGTCAAAGAGGGCTGTCTCCCGGGAGTTCAGGTATTTGGGCTCTCCCTTTCCCATGACCCTGCCGCCGAAGCCGATCACTCTCTGACCGGCATCCATGATGGGGAACATGAGCCTGTTCATAAACTTGTCATAGCTTCCCCTGACACTGTCGATGGTCACAAGGGAGGAATCCTTCAGCTGGCTGTCAGTGTAGCCCTTTCCCTTCAGGTACACATAAAGGTCATCTCTGTAAATATCCGCGTAACCCAGGCCGAAATGATTGGTCATCTCCCTGGAGATACCTCTCTCTTCCAGGTAGGCCCGGGCTCTCTCTCCCCGTTTGCTCATCAGCAGCGCATGGAAGTAGACAGCGGCATCTTTATTCATATTCTTCAATATGACTCTGGCATCCTCCTGACGACGTTCTTCAGGGGACAGTTCTTCCTCGGGAAGGACGATCCCGGCCCGGTCTGCCAGTTCTTTTAAGGCTTCCCCGAAGGTCAGCCTGTTGTATTCCTGGAGGAAATGGTAGACATCCCCTCCCTGGCCGCAGCCGAAGCAGTAGTACATCTGCTTTTCCCGGCTCACGGAAAATGAGGGAGACTTTTCATTATGGAAAGGGCAGAGTCCGAAGTAGGAGGAGCCCTTCTTTTTCAGGGAGACATAGGCTGATATCACATCCACGATATCATTCCGATCTCTCACCTCTTCAATGATTTCATTGCCATATCTCATCATGTCCCTCTTTCCTTAATAAGCTTATTTCCCGATCTTCCCCTGGTCCAGGACGGCGATGGCATCCAGAGAGGTCTTCATCAGGGTCAGGACCTCGTCCTCGCTGATCCCCATCCGCTCTGCCAGCTCTGCCGGCGTGGCTTCCCGCTCGTACTCACGGGCGAACTGGGCAGACAGGCCATTGAGCTCATTGATCCTGCTGGCGATCTTTCTGGCAGACCTGGTCGAATGGCTGTATTCCTCGATCGCCATCTCAATCTGATTGCGGATCATCTCCTCCTTAAAGATCGCGAATCTTCCGTCCACTTCCGGTTCAAAGCTGTTGATCGCCATCATCAGGCCGATATTGCTCTCCTGGATCAGGTCGGCGAGCAGAAGTCCTCTGCCTTTGTATCTCTCGGCCATCTCTATGGCAAAGCCCAGATTGGCCTCGATCAGCAGGTTCCTGGCATTCTGGTCACCCGCTGCCAGCTTGTAGACCAGCTGGTTTTCCTGGTCCTCACTTAAGCTTTTTGCCCTGGAGGCCTCCTTCTTGTAGATCCGGACCACCTCATCATCCATCAGGTCCTCGTAGTAAGGGTCGTCTTCATCATTGATCTGATCGTTATCATCGTTCTCATCAATCTCAGGCTCTTTCTGTCCCTCCACCGGGAACCCTTTCAGATTCAGATATCTGCAGATCTGGTCAAGCTGCGCCTCTGAAAGCGCCATGTCAGAAAAATAACCTTCGATGTCCTGCATGGTCAGGCTGCCCTCCCGGGTCTGAGCCAGCTCTTCAAGTTCTCTGACCGCAGCCAGAAAATCCTCCTGTCCTGTCATTTCTCCCCCTCCTGATTCCACATCAATCTCCGGTCTGCATCTCCCGGCCTTCCCGGTCCGGATTCTCCTGTTTTATATCGATGCTTTCCCGGCCTAGATTCTCCTGTTTTATATCGATGCCTTCCCGGCCTTGATTCTCCTGTTCTGTGTTATTGACAGCCTGGTCCTGATCTTTTTGTTCTATCTCCCCGGCTGCCTGGTCCAGGATGCTCATAGTATCCAGGGTGATCTGCCGGGATTTCTCCCAGCCCTTTCCTGTCCTTACCGCCTGCATAAAGGCGCCGGTTACATGATTCAGGATATTATCAGACTGTTCAAAATGGATTGTCTGGTTGACTTTATCCCGGAAGATCCTGACATCTTTTACATTGTCAATCTCCCGGATCAGCATGGCTGCGTCTTCCCCCTGAATCTGGCTTGGAACCGCCGCCCTGCTTAAGGCCGAGTAAAGAACCTCCCCGGTCATCTCCTTATAGCCAAGCAGGAGGCTGCCCGATACGTTAATCCCATTTCCAAGGCTAATGCCTGCTGCCCTCACCTGGTCAGGCCTGCCGAAGAGACTGACCATACAGGTAAGGGGACAGATCCCCAGCTCCATCAGGGCCCCTGCAGATGTCCCAGGATCAAAAAATCCCTTCTCGATGCCCCTTCTGTAACTGTCGTAATCCGGGCTTTTCACACAATGCTGGAAGGTGGCCCGCCGGACCTCCCCCAGTGATCTGATATTCTGCTGCATCTTGACAAAGCCCGGCGTATAGATCCAGGGCTGGGCTTCCATGAGGATGACCTTCTCCTGGTCCGCAATATCAAATAGTTCCCGGGCCTGACTCTCGTCCATGGCCAGAGGCGCCATGCACAGGACATGTTTCCCCGCCCTCATCAGCGGTGCGGCCTGCTCATAATGGGTCAGGACTGGACCACAGATGAAGACAGCGTCCACTTTCTCTGCCTGACACAGGCCGTCTATGGTATCATAGGTCTGAAGTTGTCCTTTTCTGAAGCAGAACTCCTCTGCCCGGTTCTGGTCCGGCTCGTAGACCGCTGTCAACTCAAAACCCCGGCTGAACCGGTTGGCCTGGTAAAACTTCTCTGCCGGCTGGCCGGTTCCGGCGATCGCAAATCTGATCAAGCTTCTTTCCTCCTCGATCTCTTGATCCTGCCTGAGCAGGCAATCCTTCAGTTCTTCCACACTGGCGGCAATCTGGCTGGCACCCGCCTTTTTCAGCTCATCCTCCGACCCGTAGCCGTAGAGAACGCCCACTGATAAGAGGC
>CADBNQ010000117.1 GCA_902796045.1 uncultured Lachnospiraceae bacterium
CATGGTGGCCAGGTCTGTTTCTCCTTCCAGAGAAGGAATCCTGGCTGTCATGGTCTGGATTGGCGTCAGCTGAGTTTTTCCACCGAAGGGCATGGTGACAGTAGAAGCACCGATCGAGCTGTCAAACATCTCAACCAGGCCCTTCCTTGAGCAGATATTCAGGTCTGTCAGAGTATCTGTAAACATCCTGCCAAGGCTGCCTGCCGCCGTCGACGGCTTATCGTACCAGGCCTCCTTTTCATCAGGGATAACAACTTCCACACTGGTCTCCTGGTGGGCGCCGTTGGTATCCAGAAAGGCACGGGAAAGATTGACGATCTCTTTTCCTCTCCAGTTCATGACCAGGCGTTTTTCCTCAGTGACTACAGCTACTTCTACAGCTTCCAGGTTCTCCTCGGCTGCATATGCCAGAAAGCGGTCCCTGTCTGCGGAATCCAGAACAACTGCCATACGCTCCTGAGATTCTGAGATGGCCAGCTCTGTGCCGTCCAGGCCTGCATATTTCTTCGGAACCTTGTCCAGGTCGATCAGCAGGCCGTCTGCCAGTTCTCCGATAGCCACAGACACCCCGCCCGCTCCGAAATCATTACACTTTTTGATCAGGCGGCTCACTTCCTGCCTGCGGAACAGCCTCTGAATCTTCCGTTCCGTAGGCGGATTACCCTTCTGCACTTCGGCACCACAAGTATCGATGGAGGCAGTGGTGTGGGCTTTGGAGGATCCTGTCGCCCCCCCGCAGCCATCTCTGCCGGTCCGGCCCCCAAGAAGCACAATGATGTCTCCGGGATCAGAGGATGCCCGGACCACATTTTTCCTCGGTGCAGCTCCCATAACGGCACCGATCTCCATGCGCTTGGCCACATAGCCGGGATGATAGATCTCATCGACAAGGCCGGTGGCCAGACCGATCTGGTTCCCGTAGGAGCTGTAGCCCCGGGCTGCCCCTGTGGTGAGCTTCCTCTGGGGGAGCTTGCCCTCCATAGTGGCGGACAGGGGCACCCTGGGATCCGCACAGCCTGTCACCCGCATGGCCTGATAGACATAGGAACGACCGGAGAGAGGATCCCTGATGGCCCCGCCCAGACAAGTGGCAGCACCACCAAATGGCTCGATCTCCGTAGGATGGTTATGGGTCTCATTCTTAAAGCTGATGAGCCACTCCTCTTCCTTTCCGTCGACGGCAACCGGAACCACAATGCTGCAGGCATTGATCTCGTCTGTCTCTTCCATATTATCAAGAAGTCCGTCCTGTTTGAGCTTTCTGGCTCCCATGAGTGCCAGGTCCATCAGGCAGATAAACTTGTCCTTCCGGTCACCATATACCTCGGCGCGGTCTCTCCTGTACTCTTCAAATGTCTGCTCAAAGAGAGGTTTATAGTATCCTTCGTCAAAGCTGATCTCTTTCAGTTCAGTCGAAAATGTTGTGTGCCGGCAGTGGTCGGACCAGTAGGTATCGAGTACTCTGATCACTGTCATGGTCGGATCCCGTTCTTCTTCATCCCTGTAATAATTCTGAATATGAAGAAAATCCTTAAAAGTCATAGCCAGGCCCAGAGAATCAAAAAGAACTTTAAGTTCCTCCTCTGCTTTCTCCCTGAAGCCGTCAAAGATCATCACATCTTCCGGATCCTCATAGGTCATGATCAGGGTTTCCGGCAGGGTCTCATCTGTCTCTCTGGAATCCACCGGGTTGATACAGTAGGATTTCACCTGTTCAAAAGCCTCATCAGATATCCTGCCGCCAAGCACATAGGTGTTGGCAGACCGGATGACCGGCTCCTCCGATTCATTCAGAAGCTTCAGACACTGTTCTGCAGAGTCTGCTCTCTGGTCGAACTGACCAGGCAGAAACTCCACGCTGAATATCCTGTCACCATCTTCATGGGGAAAGGTGCCTTCGTAAAGCCTGTCCACGGGCGGCTCGGAAAAGACAGTCCCCAGAGCCTTTCTGTAGGTATCCTCAGATACATTTTCCACATCATAGCGGATCAGCAGACGGACGCTGTCCAGTCCGTCAAGAGACAAATAGGAACGAAGCTCAGCCAGAAGTTCTCCGGCTCTGACAGCATATTCCGGCTTTTTTTCAACATAAACTCTTTTAACCTGACTCATGTTTACCTCCAAATAATGACAAGTCTCAAAGCATTTCTTCTATAATATCAGGTTATTTCATTACATCTTGTAATCATCTTTTGCCATCTTCTTTATGGCCCTGTAGGCCCTTATATCCAGAATAATCACATAGATAAAGAAGACAATGATGAAAATATCATAACCGGTACTCAGGCAAAAATCGTAGAATCCGTGCAGAAGCACAGGCTGAAGCAGCGCCTTCCTCAGATAGGATCTCGCCCCGTCAGGACGTCCTGCCAGATCATACTGTTTTGCCATCCCATAGTAGCAGCCCATATAGATCCCGAAAATACAGTGTCCGGGGATTGAGAGAAGCGCTCTGGAAAGGGCCACTGACATACCACCGTCAGCCACATACAGGATATTCTCCAGGGCAGCAAATCCGAGAGTGACTGCCACTGCGTACACGACGGCGTCAAAACGATAGTCAAAGCCTTTATGATTCCAGGTAGACTTTTTAAGTACCAGGTACTTCAGTCCCTCCTCTGCACCGGCCACTATGATAAAGTTGGAAATAACCGCATAGGGGATCGATGAAGCATCGAGCACCTGCTTCAGGCCCCCTTCAAGGAAGTTCTCAATGAGGCCAGCCGGCAAACAGATAATCGCTCCCAGGACAAAGAGCTTAACCAGAAGGCCGACGGGTTCTTTCTCAACAGAATCCATCTGGTAGACCTTCCACATCAGAAACAAGGGCGGAATCACCGCAACCCAGAACAGAATATTAAACATGATCTTACCTATCTTTCTCTATAGTCTTTCAATTATCATTTTTTATGCTTAAGGGTCAGATGCTTGGGCAGTCCGTTGGCATAATATGGAAGCAGGTTGCCGATAATCAGAGGATGGGCATAATCCAGGTATTTCTGGGTGACATAAGTCCCGTCCTTACTGATCCAGTCTTTGGGCACTTTCCTTTCCACATTGGCGATCTCATGAATATCATATCTGTTGTAGGCTACAAGATAAGGCTCCCTGCTGGTCACCTGAATGATGATCATCTGTCCTGTCTCACCGTTCATGGCAGCCTGGCAGGCAGTATAACCAACATTAAAAGCTTCATCAATATCCACACGGGATGCCATATGGGTTGCGCAGCGCTGCAGGGTCGAGAACTCTATGGCACGAGATTTCAGCCCCGTCTCAGCTGTAACCAGGTTAGCCAGGTAGGAAGCACATCCCGAAAGCTGCTTGTGGCCGAAGGCATCCACGTAATCATTGCTGGTGCCTAACTCACAGACAAAACGTCCGTCGGCAACTTTGACACCTTCTGATACCGCGATGACAACAGAACTCTTGCTGGCGGCCAGTTCTTTTACCTTGTCCATAAACTTGTCCACGTCAAAGGTCACTTCCGGAAGATAGATCAGGTCCGGTCCGTCACAGTCAGCATCCTTGGACAGGGCAGCAGCAGCTGTAAGCCAGCCGGCATGACGTCCCATGATCTCCACGATACAGATTGTCGGCTTGGAAGCACCAAAGCTTTCATTGTCCCGGATGATTTCCTTCATGGAAGTGGCAATGTACTTGGCTGCTGAACCGTAACCCGGCGTGTGGTCAGTAAGAGGCAGGTCGTTGTCTATTGTCTTGGGAACACCCATAAACTTCTGTTTTTTATCATGGGCTGATGCATAGTCAGAGAGCATCTTGATGGTATCCATGGAATCATTGCCGCCGATATAGAGGAAATACTCTATGTCATACTTGTCCATGATATCAAACATCCGGTCATAAACCTCTTCATTTCCCTCAATCTGGGGAAGCTTATAACGGCAGGAACCCAGGAATGCAGAAGGAGTCCTTTTTAACAGAGAGAGATCAGAAGGGTCTGTAATATAATCAGAAATATCGATGATATCTTCTTTCAGAAATCCCTCAATACCATGGTGCATACCATAAACCTTGCCTGCTCCCAGCTTCCAGGCTGCCTTGATGACACCTGCCAGACTGGAATTGATGACTGCTGTTGGACCGCCGGACTGGCCTACAATAACGTTACCTTTCATTTTTCATTACCTCCTGTAGTTTAATAATTGCTCGCAAATCTGCGGGAATCCCCGCAGAGCTAAAAGCTGTTTTACATACAATACATAATTATATCAGTTTCTTCTATGATAGGCAAACCATTTCGGAAAAATTAATTTTTCTTTTCCCACAACCTTTCTTATGGTAGAATACTGTTAAAAAGGAGAGTATTATGCCCACTACTTATACACATTATGCCTACGGTCAGGAGGTAAAGCATCTCCTGCCCCATAAGCTGCAGGAAATCATAGACTCCTGTGAAGACTATTATAATATCGGCGTTCACGGACCGGATATCCTCTTCTACTACTATTCTTTTTGCAAGAACAAGGTCAACCAGTACGGGGTTAAGGTCCACAGGGAACCCATGAAGGTCTTTCTTGACCATGCATTCACAGTCTTTGCAGGCCAGTCTGACAAGGAAGCTGCCTTTGCTTACCTTGCCGGTTTTATGACACATTTTATCCTTGACAGCACCTGTCACCCCTACATACGTAAGAGGATCCGCCAGACGGGTGTCAGCCATGCAGAGATTGAAAGAGACTGGGACAGCGTCATGATGCAGAGAGACCACCTGAACCCTGTCAGACATCACGTAGCCTGTCACATACATGCCCACCCTGTATACAGTGCGGTCATTGCTCCCTACTTTGATCTGACAGCCGGTCAGCTTGAAACAGGTCTGGTACATATGAAGCTGGTGCTCAACCATCTGTTCAGGTCCTCCTTCGGGATGACCAGCCACCTTGCCTCGCTGGCCAATACTGTTTTCTTCAGGAAGATGAACTACCAGCACTATTTTGTAAAGAAGAATATCAATCCCAAAAACATTGATACCATCCACCATCTGGACGACCTCTATCATGACTGCCGCAGTGAATGTGCTGAGCTGGTCACGCAGCTGTATACTGCCCTGTATGAGCAGGACAGAAGCTTCTGTGACCGTCCCAGGTTCCAAAGGCATTTTTCATGACCACGCTTAAGATAAAGGAGAGTTGATTTTGAATACGAATAAGACAAAACAGCCGGCGAAAAAAAGAGCCCCTGTCCTCTGTCACACTGCCTGCTTCCTTATGATCATACTGGCTGCCTGCTTTCTGCCCTGCGGTCAGATCCGGGCGGCCGTTAAAGCACCGAAGATGTCCTGCCATGCCTATGTTGTGATGGATGCCGGCAGCGGCGAAGTCCTTTTCGGTCAGGATGAGGATAAGGTGATCTACCCTGCCAGCACAGCCAAGCTGATGACAGCAATCGTCTGTATTGAACATGGAGATGAGGACAAGAAGATCAGGACCTCTTCGGAAGTTCTGGATTCCACCCCTTACGGTACCTACTGTCTCGGCCTGGCCCCCGGAAGAAAGTTTACATTCAGGGACCTGCTTGCTCTCAGCCTGATTTCTTCTGCCGCAGATGCCACCAACTCTCTGGCTGCCGGTGTCTTCGGATCTGTCGACGGCTGTGTAGATGCCATGAATGCCAAATGCAGCGAACTCGGGCTTACTCAGACTCATTTTGATAATCCAGTAGGCTCCGACATCGGTGCAGGTTATGATGAGACTTATGCAACAGCCAGGGAGATGGCCCTCATCACACGCTATGCCATGGCCATCCCTCTGATCAGAGAGATTGTCGCAAAGCCAGATTATACAACCAGCTCAGGCCAGGAGATCGAG
>CADBNQ010000118.1 GCA_902796045.1 uncultured Lachnospiraceae bacterium
ATCATGGAAGCGATTGCTTCAAGCCTGATGGATTATTTTAAGATCAGCCGGACCAAAGCCTGTGCCGTCATCATTGTCTATACTTTGATAACAGGGACCCTGGTATGTATGGGATACAACAAATTATACTTTGAACTGAAGCTGCCCAACGGTACAGTGGGCCAGATCCTCGATGTGATGGATTATATCAGCAACAACTGTCTGATGCCTATCGTCGCTCTGGGGACCTGCATCCTGATCGGCTGGGTTGCCGGACCTGAAGTAGTGATCAATGAAGTGACCCAGGACCGGTACAGATTCCACCGCAGAAAGCTCTACATAGTGATGATCAGGTTTATCGCCCCGCTTCTGCTGTTTGTCCTTCTGCTTCAGGCTTTTGGTGCTATCTAATATGATATTAAAGTGAGAAGAATGCGCGGCTCTTTACACAAGGGAAAGGAATCAGGATCATGTCTGATATGATTAAGGAAATAAAAAAAAGAAGAACATTTGCCATCATTTCACACCCCGATGCCGGCAAGACCACACTGACTGAGAAATTTCTTCTTTACGGCGGCGTGATCAACCAGGCAGGGTCTGTCAAGGGGAAGGCGACGGCAAAACATGCTGTGTCAGACTGGATGGATATCGAGAAGGAGAGGGGAATTTCAGTCACCTCTTCTGTGCTGCAGTTTGAGTATGGGGACTGCTGTATTAATATTCTGGACACACCGGGTCATCAGGATTTTTCCGAGGATACCTACCGCACCCTGATGGCAGCGGATTCGGCGGTGATGGTGATCGACGGTGGAAAAGGTGTGGAGGCACAGACAAGAAAACTTTTTAAAGTATGCGCCATGAGGCATATCCCGGTGTTCACCTTCATCAATAAGATGGACAGGGAGGCCAGAGACAGCTTTGACCTGCTGGATGAGATAGAAAAAGAGCTTGGGATCCCCACCTGTCCGGTAAACTGGCCCATCGGTTCCGGCAGCCTTTTCCGGGGAGTCTTTGAAAGAGAGACCAGGACCATTGAGCTCTTTGAGGATACCATGAAGGGGACCCGGATGGGGACAGTAAAGAAGATCTCTTTCGATGATCCCGGAATCGCGGAGTATGTAGAAGATGAGGCCATGGAGCAGCTCCAGGAGGAAATCGAGCTGCTTGACGGAGCAGGTGCAGATTTTGATCAGGCACTGGTTGACGCAGGGGAACTGTCTCCAGTCTTTTTCGGTTCTGCCCTGATGAATTTTGGCGTTGAGTCTTTCCTGAATCATTTTCTGTCCATGACCACATCACCCCTGCCCCGCATGTCAGACCAGGGGTTGATCGACCCCATGAAAGAGAAGGATTTCTCTGCTTTTGTCTTCAAGATCCAGGCAAATATGAACAAGGCCCACCGAGACAGGGTGGCCTTCATGCGGATCTGCTCGGGAGAGTTTGAGGCCGGGATGGATGCCTTCCATGTTCAGGGAGGGAAGAAGATCCGGCTGTCCCAGCCCCAGCAGATGATGGCCAATGGACGCAAGATGATCGACAGGGCTTACGGAGGTGACATCATAGGTATCTTTGATCCGGGCATCTTTTCTATCGGCGATACCATCACAACATCCGGGGACAGATACAGTTATGAGGGCATACCGACCTTCGCTCCGGAGCACTTTGCCAGAGTCCGGCAGGTGGATACCATGAAGCGGAAGCAGTTTATCAAGGGGATCAACCAGATTGCCCAGGAGGGCGCTATCCAGATCTTTCAGGAATACAATACCGGTATGGAGGAGATCATCGTGGGTGTTGTCGGTGTCCTCCAGTTTGATGTACTTGTCTATCGCCTGAGAAATGAATACAATGTAGAGATCATTCTTGAGAAACTCCCTTATGAGCATATCCGCTGGGTGGAGAATACGGACCTTGATATCAAGGAGATCCGTGGGACCTCTGACATGAAGAAAGTCAAGGATTTGAAGGGAAGACCCCTTTTATTATTCATAAATTCCTGGAGTGTCGGGATGACTTTGGACAGAAATGAAGGATTGATTCTGTCGGAATTCGGAAAAGAGTAGAAGAAAGCAGTGGCATGGATCTGGATTTCATGATAAAATCCTATGGGAGGAATTATTAATATGGGTGGTATTTTTGGAGTAGTTTCAAAGGAAAAATGTGTATTCGACCTGTTTTTTGGAGTAGATTATCATTCGCATCTGGGCACCCGTCGGGGTGGTATGGCAGTATACGGGGAGAACGGATTTGATCGCGCGATCCATAATATTGAGAATTCTCCTTTCAGGACCAAGTTCTCACGCGATGTTGAAAAAATGGACGGTTATATGGGGATAGGGTGTATCTCTGATTTTGAACCGCAGCCTTTGCTGATGCATTCGCATCTGGGCAGTTTTGCCATCACCACAGTCGGAAAGATCAATAATCAGGAGGAACTGATTGAGGAAGCCTTTAGAAAGGGGAAGACCCATTTCCATGAGATGAGCGGCGGGGGAGTCAATCCCACAGAGCTGGTGGCGGTCCTGATCAATGAAGGGTCAAGCATCGCAGAAGGGATCAGGCATGCCCAGGAGAAGATCGATGGATCGATGACCCTTCTGGTCATGACAGAACATGGTATTTTTGCCGCCAGGGACCTCATGGGAAGGACCCCCCTCTTTATCGGAGAGAACAAAGAAGGACACTGCATTTCCTTTGAGGATTTTGCTTATGCCAATCTGGGATACAAGACCTGCAAGGAACTGGGCCCAGGTGAGGTTGTCTTTGTCACGGCTGACAAGGTCAGGACCGTGATCTGTCCGGGGGATAAGATGAAGATCTGTACCTTCCTCTGGATATATTACGGATATCCTAATGCATCCTATGAAGGGGTCAATGTCGAGATCATGAGGTACAACTGCGGCAGGCTGCTCGCAGAGAGGGATGATGTGGAAGCCGACTGTGTGGCCGGAGTTCCGGATTCTGGGACAGCCCATGCTGTGGGATATGCCAATGCATCCGGCATACCGTTTGCAAGGCCTTTTATCAAGTACACGCCCACATGGCCGAGATCCTTCATGCCTCCAAATCAGATAAAGAGAGATCTGATCGCCAAGATGAAGCTGATACCGGTTGATCCCCTGATCAGAGGAAAGAGCCTGCTCATGATTGACGATTCTATCGTCCGTGGGACCCAGATGAGGGAGACGACAGAGTATCTGTATGAGAACGGGGCAAAGGAAGTGCATATAAGACCTGCCTGCCCACCGATCATTTATGGCTGCAAATACCTGAACTTCTCAAGGTCAAGGTCAGATCTGGATCTGATCGCCCGCCGGGTCATCTTAAAAAGGGAAGGAGATAAGGCGGATGATCCTGAAATTCTGGCAGAATATGCAGATCCTGACAGTGCCAGATATCAGGCCATGATCGATGATATCTGCAAGGAACTGAACTTTACTTCACTGAGATATCACAGGCTGGACGACATGATTGAATCTGTCGGTCTGGATCCTGACTGCCTCTGCACTTACTGCTGGGACGGCAGGGAATGATGAATTAGAGGATAACAGAGATGAAAAAAGATGAGTTTAAAGTATATTCCAATCCCAACATCCGCAAAAGGATGCTGGAGGATTTTGACGGGGATGTCTATGATCTGGAGATTCCTGATGAAGATACCATCACGGCCCTGTTTCTGTCAGGACCCTATTTTGCGGACATGATGAGTAATCAGGAGATGTTTTATTATCCCACTGATCTGTCTGTAGAGGAAACCCTGATGGCGCCTCTCTTCTCCCCTGACGTTTTCTGGGATTTTATTGAGTCTTCCAGAAAGATCCGTATGAAAGAAAAGCTGCTTCTTGCACCTCTTCTTCACGTTCCCGTGGAGAATGAAGAAGGAGACACGGAGATGGTATCACTTTTTGACGGCCTGATTCAGGTAGAGTTTCTGAAATTCCTGCAGACTGTCGTTATGGTCAGCAATCTTGAGACTGGACTGTCGGATGAATTTGATGAAGTATTCTCAGAGATGATCAACCAGCTTGAGGATAACGGATATCTGGACCAGGTCATGCAGAACATCGCGGGCTGGCTGGACAGCCCTGATATTCTGGCAGATTTGTTATTTTAATCTCTGACGCAGAATTCTCGTAAACTGCACGGACCGGATTCTGGAAAAATTGTGAATTCACAAAAATTAATAAAAAATTCCCCTTAAAACTCTGGACAAAGACCGCAGAATCCTTATAATACTATATCAGATGGGTCGTGCCCTGCCTGATTTATAAGAGGACAGGGAATACAGTTCCATCCGGTGTGATTAAGATAAAGTACAGCCTTGCATCGTCTGAGGGGAAAGAAAGGGGAAAACTATGAACATTCAGGAACTGTTGACATATGTGGAAGAGTTGTCATTTAAGACATCCATGATAGGCTATGACAAAGATGAGGTCGATATCCAGCTTGACAAGATCTGCGATGAGATGGAAGCGATTGTTAAGGAAAAGGATGACGAGATTGCTGCCTTACGAGGCGGAGCACCTGCCGCGCCTGTCGTTGTTGATCTTAGTGAGACCAGGAAGGCTGACCAGGAGATTCCCCAGAGCTCCCAGGAGGACTCTGATGACCTCAGAGCATATATCAAAGATCTGAACAGGCAGCTGGCCGACGTTCAGAATCAGCTGGCCGAAGCGGAAGAGAGGGCCGAAGCAGCTGAGGAGAGAGCCGAGAGGGCCGAGACTGAGGCCGAACAGGCTGAAGAAAAGCTGTTTGCAGCAGAGGCAGAGCTGAAAGAGCTCAGGTCCCAGGCTGATGCGGACTATGAGGAGCCGGCCCATGTGGAGAAGGTTTCTGTAGATGCAGACGCCCCACAGAACAAAGACGAAGCTTACCAGCTGTATCTGAGGAACGCAGACCTTCTGTGCAAGCAGCTGGAGGCAGTAGATTCACAGAAAGAAGCAATCGTGACAAAGGCAAACCAGGAGGCTGAGGGAATCCTTGAAGCCGCAAGGCAGCAGGCAGACGAGAACATAGAGGCTGCCAGAGCTGAATCTGAAACGATCCTGAGTAATGCCTGGGCTGAGTCGGACAGGATCGGAGCCGAGGCTGAGAGCCATCTGAAGGAAGCAGAAGAGAGGGCTGAGCAGATCCTGGAAGAAGGAAGAGCCGCCATGCAGCAGGACAAGGAAGACTACCAGAAGCTTCTTGAGAAGAAGGCAGCCCTGGTAGACTTTATGAAGGGGATCAGCTCGGATATATCCGGTCTGCTGGGTAAGATCGAAGAGTCTGCTCCGGAGGAGTAAGAGACAGACCGGGTGATTTTTGATAGTATATGTCCGGCGGGGGACAGTTTTTCTTATAAAACTGTCCCCCGCCGATTTTCTTTCTATCTTTCTACAATTTTAAGGAATCTCTTTTGGATTTACAGTTTTTATGGTATAGTTAGGAGAATGCAGGCATTAATCCGAGTCTGATGATTTTCAGGAAAAGGTAGGCAGACATGTTTGGGAAGAAAAAAGACACTGGTCATGAAGACCACCAGATTGATGATCATACAGTAACCCCCGATGTTTCTTTAGAGATAACTGCAGAGGATCCACCTGCTGCAGGGACATCGACAGATGAAACGACAGGATCTGAGGAGAAGGCTGCAGAGGACTCTTTTCTGCCTGGAGAAGGCATGGGAGGGGGCTACAGATCTTCCCGGAAAGACAGCGGCTCTACGAATGGGTTTCTCAGGTTTTTGCAGGGTATCGGCCTGCTTGTTTTTATGATCCTTCTTTCTTTAGCCCTTACTTTTGCGCATTCTCTC
>CADBNQ010000119.1 GCA_902796045.1 uncultured Lachnospiraceae bacterium
CCTAGTCAGAGAGGAGAATAGTTCAATCTCCATCTGATGAGCCTCCGGCGGATACGCAGGGATTCAAAAAAGATGCTATTTCGGCAGAGCTGACCCGAATCCCGCGCCAAGAACGCAGAGGCGTTTTTGATTAATCTGAATAGCAATTCGGAGGAACAGACAATGAGTGATGATAACAGGAAGAAATCCAATAGCAGGGATTTCGGTGAGAGAATATATGATATCGTGATGGATTCTGTGGAGAGCATGGATTTTTCCGGGCTTTCCGAGCAGATCCGGAGCCTGGTGAGTGATGCCAGAGATGAGTTCACCAGGCAGTTTGGCGGCCTGCAGGGGGGATATTACAATTCTTCCCGCGGTAATGGCGGCAGCACCGGCCAGGCGGGCAGGCGATATACTTATAACGGCGGGCGTTATGGGAACGGACAATCACGATCCGGCAGTCCGTATGGTGACAGGCAGCCCGGCAGTCCGCCCGGAGACAGGCAGGCCCGCTACACTTATCAGGGCGGACAGCGCACCAGGGACAGGGAGAATCCTTCTGCACAGTTGGTGGTCGCTGAGAGGAAGCTGCCAGGCACCTATACTGGTCCCCTGCAGATTGCCACAGGCGGAACCGGCCTCCTTGTCTTTGGCGGGATGATTGCCGGCATCGCCCTGACAGCCATTACTGAGGCGATAGCAGGGAGTGCGGTCAGCTCCGCCATGATGGTGCTCGGGGTCCTGTGCATTCCGCCGGCAATTGTGAGCGCATACACACTGGCCAAGGGTGTCATGACCAAGAACAGGGTCCAGAGGCTCAGCAGCTACATTCAGGAATGGAAGGACAAATCCTTTATCATGCTGTCTGACCTTGCTTCCCGCACAGGCCAGTCTTTAGCGCAGATCAGGAAGGATATTGATTATATGCTGGTGAACCGTATGCTTCCCGGCATCAGGATGGACCAGGAGGAGACCTGCCTGTTGCTGACGGACGAGGCCATCAGCCAGTATGAGGCCGCCAAAGAATCCCAGCGGCTCCGGGAGGAGGAAGAGAAACGTCTTCGCGAAGAAGAGGAAAGATGGGAGAATGCTTCTGACGAGGAGCGGGATATGCGGGACTTTACTCTCCAGGCTGAGAGTGCTATGGAGGAGCTTACTGATTACAGGCAGAACATTTCTTCTGAGGATATGCTCCGCAAGCTTGACCGCCTTGACCTTCTTCTCAGCAGGATATTTGTCTGTGTGAAAGAACATCCCGAGAAGGTTCGTCTCACAAGGCGGCTGATGAACTACTATCTTCCCTCTGTTCTGCGGCTGCTTTCCGTCTACACGGATATGGAGAGGCAGCCCATCCAGGGAGAGACCATCCAGAAGACCCGGGAGGAGATCGAATCCTCTCTTGACACGATCAATGATGCTCTGGAAGAGATGTTTGATGAATTGTTCCAGGAAGAAGCCCTGGATGCCTCGGCGGATATCCAGGTTCTCAAAATGATGCTGGCCCAGGATGGCTGGGTCCGGCCCTCTTATGATCATGAAACTGACAGAACAGCCGGCTGAGGCTGAAGAAGAATTTACAGGAGGTCGACTATGAATATTGATGATTTATTAAAGGAAGGCCCTTCGCTCACACTCGATCCCACGGAAGAAGGCTTATCAGGGGTTAATCTCCAGGAGGATGCTTCTGTCCCTCCTGTCTATGCCGAGGAGAGATATCTGAGTGAAGAGGAAAAGAAACAGGTTGAGGCATTTATTGACCAGATCAGTCTTTCGGATTCCGCGTCGATCCTGCAGTATGGTTCGGGTGTCCAGCACAAGCTGGCTGATTTCTCCGAGGGTACCCTGGAGAAGGTCAGGACCAAGGACCTGGGTGAGATCGGAGATCTGCTTGGAGGTGTCGTCTCTGAGCTGAGACATTTTGATGAGGAAGAAGCAAAGGGGATCGGCGGCTTTTTTAAGAAGAAAGCCATGAAGGCTGAGGCAGTCCGCCTGCGCTATGACAAGGCCGAGAACAATATCGAGAGAATATCCAAGGTGCTTGAAGGCCACCAGGTCCAGCTGATGAAGGACGCTGCCCTTCTCGACAAGCTCTATGAGCTCAACCGGATGTATTTTAAGGAGCTCAACATGTATATCCTGGCAGGGAAGAAAAAACTCAGCCAGGTGGAGGCTGAGGAGCTCCCGGCCCTTAGAAACAGGGCTGCCGAGAGCGGTCTTGCTGAAGATGCCCAGCAGGTCAATGACCTGGAAGGCCGGATCAGCAGGTTCGAGAAGAAGATCCACGATCTGGAGCTCACCCGGATGGTTTCCCTTCAGATGGCTCCTCAGATCCGGATGATCCAGTCCAGCGACATCACCATGTCTGAGAAGATCCAGACTACTCTCACCAATACAATCCCTCGCTGGAAGAGCCAGATGGTCATCGCCCTTGGAATAGAGCATTCCAAGAAGGCAGCTGAGGCCCAGAAACAGGTGACTGACCTCACCAATGAGCTTCTCAAGAGGAATGCCCAGAGGCTGAAGATGGCTACTGTGGAGACGGCCCGCGAGAGCGAGCGCGGAATCGTGGATATGGAGACGCTCATCTCCACCAATGAAGCCCTGATTTCCACCATCGACGAGGTCATGAAGATCCAGGCCGAAGGTCGTCAGAAGCGGCGGGAAGCTGAAAGCAGACTTGTTGAGCTGGAAGATGAACTGAAGAAGAAGCTGCTGGCCACCCGGCAGGCTTGAAAAAGAGTGAAGTTAAAATGAATCATGATTGTTAGCCGGCAGCATATCATTTGATATGCCGCCGGTTTTTATTTGGATGAGATACAGCAGGCAATCCTGTAATTTTTCAGTACAAGGGTATCATTCTCCGTGTATGTGTATCGGTTGATGACCTTAAGGCGTTCCGGAAATCCCTCCTTCTCCGAATACTCGTTTTTGACGAGCACTTCTTCCTCATAGAGAAGATTCGGATCCATGGTTTCTTCTTCCTGTCTGGTAAGGATCACTTCCACCCGGTCGCCCCTCGCCTCCCGCAGAATCATCCTGTACTCTGTGTTCTCATCAAAGAGATGACATTCCTTCGGGGCCAATTCCTGATAGACTTCCCAATCCGAAAAAACAAGCCGTCCGTTTTCAATCGTATAGGGTTCAAACACCAGCGTGTCCCGGAAATACGCAAGCAGGTATCCTTTCGACGGCGCCTTTTCAAGACAGATTCCAATCATCGTATTCCTCCTTAGCATTTGTACTGCACAGGCCCTCCCGATACCATTCTTCTAAAATCTCCATATCGATCTCCGGATCGTATGTGTTACGAAGTACCGACAGGATTTCCACAGGCACCTGGGATTCCTCTGCTTTTCCTGCTGCAGCATCAGCGGCATCGATCGTCCCGAGACCTGTGACATGGTGTTTGAGGAGTTCTGTCAGCCCTTCATGAACCCGGCGGGCACTAAGATGCATATCCCGAAGAAGAGGTTCATAGTATATATCGAAGTTTCTGGGAATGACCTCTTTTGCGATGCGGTAGTAGACGTCTGTCGCAGGCCAGGCCATGATCTCACCATATCCGTCCCTGGTATTCTCGCCGATAAAGGTATGGAGAATGGAGGAAATGTCTGCGGCCTTTCCGTCTTTTGTCCGAACTCGCAGGACAGAACCTGCCTTCAGACAGCGGGTAACCGGTCCGTCTCCCGGCCAGCCGAAAGAGCTTTTATAGTCCATATACACATTGGTATACCTGCCGACGATCTCAAATGCTCCGGGCAGGCCTGTTACGTACTCAAGCTCCCGCAGGAAATCCTCCGGGCGGGTCCCAGGCATGCCTTCATCGGTGTAAAGAAGCGTATGAGACAGACAAGATACGTCAAAACAGGTGGAAAGCACTTCGATCGGAAGCCGGTTCTCCCGCATATCGTCCAGAACGATATAGGCCTGCCCGTAACCCTCCTCCCGAAGAGCGCCAAAGCGGACAAAGGGGTTTTTCTCGATCCAGTCCGCCGTTGCGCGAAGCTGTTCATCTGTCCCGTAGATTGTCCCCTTAAATACCTGGCCTTCAGAGAGCGCATCATAGAGGACACCGCTGCTGGAGGTCACACATTCAACGGCCGGTTTCACATACTGCATGCAGTGTTGATCAAAACAATCACTGAAGGCACCGTCAAGACCGACATCCTGTTCTACTTTGTTTGGATCTTTCCCGGAAGCAAGCCGGTAGCGGAGCTGTTCCTTGTCAAGCTTTACGACGGACATGCACATCGGTACAGGAAGAAGGCGGACGCCCTTCCTGGCGATATAGGCGTTGGAAAAACGCATCTCAGGGAGACCTGTTTTTAAACAGCTGTCTGTCTGCCAGGCGAGGAGTGCCTTGCGCAGCTCGGAACCGGGAAGATAGGGATAGGTCTTGTCCCCATCGTCATACGGTGCATCCATGGAGGTCGGCGAAAGAAGAACCAGAGAATAGTCCAGGGCACTGTAGTTTTGCAGCTTCGAAGGGAAAAAGGTTTTCCGACGGCTGACAGGCATCTCGCAGACACAGCAGCTTACTTCTCCGGTGATTCCCTTTTCTCTGACCCC
>CADBNQ010000120.1 GCA_902796045.1 uncultured Lachnospiraceae bacterium
GAAGACCATTACAATACCTTTACACTTCTGTATGGAGAGGAGGATTGAAGATGAAACTGACTTTGCATGGTGAACAGATCAGCAGCGTCAGAGATTTCTATAAAATAATCGAGGAACAGCTTGACGCGCCGGATTATTTTGGTGAGAATCTCGATGCCCTCTATGATATCCTTACCGATTACGTCAGCCCGCCAGAGGTGGAGATCTATGAGATATTGGCACTGGGTGAGGGAATCGGGGCCATGTACCTCCTGCGCTTTATGGCCATGGTGACGGATTGCGGGGGAGAGGTCCGGATCAGATAATCTCCCAACTGTAAAAAAATAGTAATTTGCACTGGAAAAATATAGTATCTATGATATAATACTGTAAAAAGGAGGATTATATATATGAACTTTGCTGATTTTACAGATTATATCAAACAGAATATCAACAAAGGATGGATGACGGATGCGTCCGTGACAGTACAGAAGGTTAAGAAGAACAACGGAGTCACTCATACTTCACTTACGATTCTCCCTGCCGGAAGACAGGCAGCTCCGACGATTTATCTCGAGGATTATTATGAGAAGCATCAAGGGGGACAGAGCCTCCTGGAGATTATAGAGGAGATCCGCGCAGAGTATGACCTGGCCATGAGCAGGGTTGCTGTTTTTGACTATGATATCACAAGCTTCTCCGGTGTCCGTGATAAGATCATATACAGGCTGGTCAGCTTTGACCGAAACAAGGAGACACTGGACCACTGTCCCCATATCAGGATGGATGACCTGGCAGTGACCTTCCGCTGGCTGGCCCATGAGGATAATATCGGGATATCTACCGCCCTCATCAGCAGCAGAGAGCTGGAGATGTGGGGAGTCGGTCTGGAGCAGATCCTTCTGGCTGCCAGGGAGAACACGCCGCGGATTTTCCCGGCCAGTGTCATGCCCCTTGACCAGATGCTTTTTGATGACCAGCCGGAGCTGGCTGCCGAGTGGGAGCATATTCCTATGTATGTTGTGACCAACAGGCAGCAGATCAACGGAGCAGCAGTCATACTCTATGACCATTTTCTGGAAGACTTTGTCTCCGATCATCCTGGGAATTATTACATACTTCCCAGCAGTATCCATGAGATGATCCTTGTTCCTGCAGACTCGGTGGACGATCCAAAGGGGTTGAAGGGAATTGTGGCCCATGCCAATGCCACGGTAGTCCCGGAAGGAGATTATCTGTCTGATTCTGTCTATTATTATGATGCAGAGAGGAACATCATCTCATTATATAATCCCTGACCTGTCTCCTGTGCGGGGTTGGACAGCCCGGCATGCGAGAGTCTTGAATGGAGATCGATTATGCGTTTATATCTTGTTCGTCACGGAGAGACTTTATTAAATCAGAAGAGATGCTACTATGGGGTGACAGATGTCCCATTAAGTGAGCGGGGCATCCAGCAGGCAGTCAGGCTGTCTGCGCTTTTTAAAGACGTGCATATAGACAGGGTGATCTCGAGTCCCCTGCTGCGGGCTGTCCAGACCGCCGAGCTGATCCTCCAGGGGGGCGGTCCACTTATCGAGACTGATGACCGGCTGAAGGAGCAGGATTTTGGTATATTTGAAGGTTACACTCACCAGGAGCTGGTGGACAGGTTCCCGGAGGAATACAAAGCCTGGAATGCCCATTTTTCCGACTACCGCATAGAGACAGGAGAGAGCTTCCGTGATGTCAGATCCCGTGTTGACGGATTCATCTCTGATCTGCCCCGGGAGGGGACGGTTCTGCTGGCGGCTCATAAGGGGACCCTGGGCCATCTGACAGCCTCTCTGCTGGGCTTGCCTCTGGAAGGCTACTGGAACTTTGTTTTTGACCAGGACTGCTATAGCTGTATAGATTTAGAAGATGGCTTTGCCATCATACGCTGCCTGAACAGCAGGACCGGGATCAGGCGCCAGATTAAAGAAGAGAAAGCCTGAATCATCAGATCAGGAGGATAAAGCATGGATATATTTGAGTACATGAGAAAAGAACGGTCTAAGAAGGAGTCACCCCTGGCTGTACGCATGAGGCCGAGGACCCTGGACGAGATGGTCGGGCAGACCCATATAATAGGAAAGGACAGGCTTCTCTACAGGGCTATCAAGGCTGACAAGCTCAGCTCTCTGATCTTCTACGGGCCCCCGGGGACCGGTAAGACTACACTGGCCAAGGTCATCGCCAACACGACCAGCGCCCAGTTTGTCCAGATGAATGCCACCACCTCCGGCAAGAAGGATATGGAGAGGGCGGTAGATCAGGCCAAAGACGCCCTGGGCATGTATGGCAGCCGGACCATCCTTTTTATCGATGAGATCCACCGGTTTAATAAAGCCCAGCAGGACTATCTGCTGCCCTATGTGGAGGATGGCACGGTGATCCTGATCGGAGCCACCACGGAGAACCCTTACTTTGAAGTGAACAGCGCCCTGATCTCCCGGTCCAAGATTTTCCGCCTGGAGCCTCTTTCCAGAGAAGATATCGTGTCCCTTATTAAAACAGCTGTCTATGATGAGGAGAGGGGGATGGGCGTCTATGGGGCGTCTATCACTGACGAAGCAGCTGACTTCATCGCGGATATGGCGGCAGGGGATGCCCGGGCAGCCCTCAATGCGGTGGAGCTGGGTGTCATGACCACAGAGCCCGGTGAGGACGGGAAGATCCTGATTGACCTTGAGACAGCGGGAGAGTGCATACAGCGCAAGGTCCTGGGCTACGATAAGAACGGGGACAACCATTACGATGTCATCTCGGCCTTTATCAAGAGCATGAGGGGGTCTGATCCTGATGCGGCAGCCTACTATCTGGCCCGCATGCTTGATGCCGGGGAGGATCCCCGCTTTATCGCCAGGAGGATTATGATCTGTGCCTCGGAGGACGTGGGTAATGCTGACCCTAAGGCCCTGCCCCTGGCGGTGGCGGCTTCTCTGGCCACGGAGAGGATCGGACTGCCGGAGGCCCGGATCATCCTGGCCCAGGCAGCCATCTATGTGGCCGGTGCTCCCAAGAGCAACGCCTCCTATCTGGCAATCGACAAGGCCATGGAGACTGTCAGGCACGGGAAGACAGCCGCCGTACCACCCCATTTACGAGACGGCCACTACAGCGGGGCCGCAGAGTTCGGACATGGAATCGGCTACAAGTATGCCCATGATTATCCGGAGCATTATGTCAGGCAGCAGTATCTGCCCGACGCCATAACCGGAGATCGCTTCTATGAGCCCACGGAGAACGGATATGAGAAGAACATCAAAGACCGTCTGACAAGACTTAGGAGCAGAGAAGATGATGAATAAGATTAAAAGAACAGCAGCCCTGCTGCTGGCGGTGTCCATGCTGGGCCTCGTGGTGCTGACCCTCTATCTGGCAGTCACCGGAAGCCCTTATTTTCTGGCTTCCATGGTTTCCATGATCATATTGCCGGTTCTGGTCTACGCCTATATGCTGGTCTATCGGGTCCTGCGTGGGGATGCTGCATCACAGCCCAATCATGGCGATCATGACGATTCAAGTAAAAATACTTGACAAACCCTTTTTCATCTTGTAGAATAGCTGACGGTAAAGGGTTTTTACTTTACAAGAGGTTATACGTATGGATAGGATTGTGGAGAAATCACTCCTCTTTGATTTCTACGGAGAGCTGCTGACCCGGCACCAGAAAGAAGTCTACGGGGAGTACATACAGGAGGATGTGTCCGTCACCGAGCTGGCAGGACTGTTCGGCATCAGCCGGCAGGGGGCCCATGACATGGTACGGCGCTGTGAGAAGATTCTGTCCGGGTATGAGGAAAGGCTCCATCTGGTCGATCATTATCTGAAGATCAAGAAGATGGTCAAGGAGATCCACAGGACAGCCGGTGAGATCTCGCCTGACGCAGATCCCTCGCAGATTGCGGGAAAAGTTGCCCGCATTACTGAGATCACCAATGATATCCTGGAACAGTATTAATCTCTGACTACTCTTGATAAAGGAGGAATTGTATGGCATTTGAAAGCCTTACAGATAAACTGCAGGACATTTTTAAAAAGCTCCGGGGTAAGGGAAGGCTTACAGAAGATGATGTAAAGCAGGCCATGAAGGAAGTAAAGCGGGCTCTTCTTGAGGCTGATGTTAACTTCCGGGTGGTAAAGTCCTTTATAAAAACTGTGACAGACCGGGCCATAGGTCAGGATGTCCTCAATGGTCTTAATCCCGGCCAGATGGTCATCAAGATCGTCAAAGAAGAGATGGAGTCCCTCATGGGTTCGGAGACCACAGAGCTTGTGGTCAGGCCGGGCAATGAGATCACTGTCTTTCTCCTGGCAGGTCTGCAGGGTGCAGGTAAGACCACCACGGCGGCAAAGCTGGCAGGCCAGTTTAAGAAGAAGGGGAAGAAGCCTCTTCTGACTGCCTGCGACGTCTACCGTCCGGCGGCGATCAAGCAGCTGCAGGTTAACGGTGACAAGCAGGGTGTGCCGGTATTTACCATGGGCGATAAGAAGGATCCGGTGGATATAGCCAGAGCTTCTGTCGAGTATGCCCGGGAGAACGGGATGAATATCGTGATCCTGGATACAGCCGGCCGTTTGCATGTGGACGAGGACATGATGGAGGAGCTTAGGAACATCAAGGCCAATGTTGACGTGACCCAGACAGTCCTGGTGGTGGATGCCATGACAGGACAGGATGCTGTCAATGTGGCCAAGACCTTTGAGGATAAGGTAGGCATCGACGGAGTAATCATCACCAAGCTGGATGGTGACACCAGAGGCGGTGCTGCCCTCTCGATCAGGGCGGTGACCGGCAAGCCTATCCTCTATGTAGGTATGGGAGAGAAGCTGGAAGACCTCCAGCA
>CADBNQ010000121.1 GCA_902796045.1 uncultured Lachnospiraceae bacterium
GGCAGAAAGCACCGGGAAAGAGGCAGGGGATGCTGACAAGAGCACGGGCAAAGATGCCTCAGATAAGGAAAGCACAGACAAGGATGCCTCTGATAAGGATGCATCAGACAAAGGAACTTCAGATAAAGATACTGCAGATAAGGATGCTTCAGGTAAAGATGCCTCAGACAAAGATGGAACTGGAGATGATCCCTCAGCCGCAGGCAGCACTGAGAAAGATGCTGCCGGAAAGGATGCCGCAGACACGGCAGCGGCTGATAAAGACAAGACGGATCAGAAGGGGATTGACCTGATGTCTATGAAACCCGGGGAGACGATCACCTTCCGGGCTAAATCTGACTCGGGGACCAAGAAGGTATCCGTGACCAGGGGTACGCATTATGAGTACTCTGATTACGGGCTGGGTTCCTATGAGACTTACAAATACCATGTCACTTTTGGCAATGTCTCAGCCACAGCCTACTGCGTGGAGCCTTCCAAGCATTCACCCGACTCGGGGACTTATTACATTAACAAGCTTGCTGACGGGAAGAAGCTGGCCAAGGTCTGCTACTATGGGACCAAGGCATCCGGGGGAGACGGATTCTTCTCCGAGTACCATTCCGACTTTTCCGAGGGCAAGAGGTTCATCCTGGTCCATCTGGCCGCCAGCTATGCCAGCAACGGGTCTGATGCCTTTTCCGGAGCCAATTCCACAGCCCGGCACCTGGCCATGGAGCTCTATGAATGGTGCCTGTCCCAGCCTGACATTCCGGATGTGGATATGGCATTCTCCGATGATGATGTGACAGCCTACCTGGAGGGTGGGATCCAGAGGACCGGGGAGATCCTGTTTGCGGCAGACGAGGCCCAGACCATCACCTTCAAGCTGCCGTCCGGTGTAAGGCTTCACAACATGGTTACAGGCAGCACCAGCGGGGCCGGGGCCAGCGTGAAGATCTGCGGAGGGACCAAGTTTTACCTCAGTGCGCCTATTACCCAGGCAGCCGACGTGGGTCCCACCTGGTCCACCACCTTGAAAGGCAGCATCACCAAGGATTATTCTGCCTATAAGATCTCAATCGGCGGAGGGGAGCAGGACCTTGCCCTGGTCTTTGGTGACGGCGTCGATGACGAGAAGTACATTGATTTCAAGGTAAACTGGCTGCAGGTCGGCAATATCAAGATCAATAAAACAGGGGAATACCTTGATTCTGCCTCCAGCAACGGAGACGGCACAGCCTTTCACTATCAGAGCGGGCCGCTCAAGGATGCGGTCTTTGATATCTATGCTGATGAGGATATCAAGGACG
Source organism: uncultured Lachnospiraceae bacterium (assembly GCA_902796045.1). Classification (GTDB taxonomy): domain Bacteria; phylum Bacillota; class Clostridia; order Lachnospirales; family Lachnospiraceae; genus Anaerobutyricum. The sequence goes on from CADBNQ010000121.1 coordinate 1,293, forward strand.
CCAAGGGAAATATCCTCCTGGCAAAGGGCAGCCTGGCAGCAGATGATGTCAGGACAGATGCGAGCGGCAGCTTTACTGTGACCAACCTCAATACCGGACTCTACCGGGTTGTTGAACAGAAAGCACCCGGTGGATACTATAACGGCGGACAGTCCAGGCAGATCAGACTGGAGGGAGGAACCAGCGAGATTTCCTTCGTCAATGACCGCCAGAAGGCGGAAGTGACTGTGACCAAGCAGGACAAAGATACCCACAATGTCCTGAAAGGGGGTACATTTGGGCTCTTTGCTGCAGGCGATATCAGGAACAAGTCCGGAAATGTGATCGTCAGCAAGGATACCCTGCTCGCAAAAGCTGTAACCGGCAATGACGGCAAGGCGACATTCGGGGCAGACCTTCCTTTAGGCTGCTCCTACTATGTCAAGGAGATCAAGGCTCCGGAGAACTATTACCGGAACCAGACAGACACCTACACCTTTTCTTTTATTTACACCAACGACAGCACAGCCAGGCAGACATTTACCCATACATTTGCCAATGAGAGGACTGATGCCAGGATCACTGTGATCAAGAAGGATAAGGAAACCGGGGCTGCGCCTCAGGGAGATGCCGTGCTGAGCGGGGCAGTCTACGGCCTTTATGCCAGGGCAGACATCGTTCACCCCGATGGAAAGACCGGAGTCCTCTACAAGGCCGGGAGCAGGGTCGCTGTCATGACCACTGATAAAAACGGACGGGCAGAGGCCGCCAACCTCTATCTGGGCAAATATTTCGTCAAGGAGATCAGTCCCTCGACCGGCTATCTGCTGGATGACCAGGAGCATGACATCACCGCCAGCTATGAAGGTGACCTGGTGAAGACTGTCCAGAGGGAGACAGTCTCCCAGGAGCAGGTGAAGAAACAGCCCTTCCAGGTGATCAAGGCGGCGGACAATGAAGAGACAGACGCCGACCTTCTTCAGGGCGTCGGCTTTAAAGCCTACCTGGTCAGCAAGCTGAAGAAAAAAGCTGATGGCAGTTACGATTACAGCAGCACCCAGCCTGCAGTCCTTACGAATCAGGGCGGCAGAGAGATGTTTACCGATGCAAAGGGTCATGCCGTGTCTATAGCCATTCCTTACGGAACCTACATCGTTGTGGAATCCACCACACCCCACAATTATAAACCGGTTGACCCCTTCATCGTCACCATCCGCGAACACCACCCGGATACACCACAGGTCTGGAGGGTTCTGCTGGATGAAGAGTTCAAGGCCAAGCTGCGCATCATCAAACAGGATGAGGAGACCAAAAGGTCCGTCCTCCTGCCGGGCACAGAGTTTAAGATCTATGATCTGACCAGCAACAAGTATGTGTCCCAGACAACCACCTACCCGAAGCCCGTGGTCCACACAAGCTTCTTCACGGACGAGGAAGGGAGTCTGACCCTGCCCCAGAATCTGAAGATCGGCCGATACAGGATTGAAGAAGTACAGGCACCGGACGGCTACTTCAGGAACACGAATTATCCGGTTATCAGTGTCGACTCCGACACCATGCACCATGTCGATCCGGTCAGCGGGGATGTCATCATAGAGATCATCTATGAGGACCGGCCCGTAAAGGGACAGCTGTCCGTCATAAAGACAGGCGAGTGCCTGGTCAGCTACGACGATCAGGGCTTCCACTATGAAGACCGTGGCCTGTCCGGCGCCGTCTACGAGATCTATGCCGCTGAGGATATCTACACCCCTGACCACCAGCGCGATATCAACGGAGACCGCCTGCTGGAGGCAGCCAAAGACCAGCTGGTGGCCACCATCATTACGGGTGAAGATGGAAAAGCCGTAACAGATATGCTGCCCCTGGGCAAATATTATGTCACAGAGAAGACAGCTCCCGGAGGCTATACAGTCAACCTCGAGGAGAAAGAAGTAGAATTCGTCTACGCGGGACAGGATGTCCCCCTGATTGAAAAGGACATGGACTACCACAACGACCGGCAGAAGATAGAATTGTCCGTCAGAAAAGCCGACGAACACTCAGACCGATCCCTGGAAGGAGCCGTATTCGGCCTGTACAATAAGAAAGCTATACGGGCGGGCCAGCCCTCCGAGGCAGACTGGGCACCGGACCAGCCGGACGAACCCGCAGGGAACGATGATCAGGACAGCGGAGGACAGGACGGTGATCAGGGTAACAACAGCCAGGGCACAGAAGGTCAGTCTGCAGACAACCAGAATGCAGATGATCAAGGCACCGGCAGTCAGGACACCGGAGGACAAGACGGTGAAAATCAGGATAATAACCAGGGAGCCGGTAATCAGGGCAATGATGGACAGGGAGCCGGTAATCAGGACGATAATGGACAAGGAGCCGGTAATCAGGACGATAATGAACAGGGTGAAGATAACGGGGCCGATGTGATCGTGCCAGCCGACACCCTTCTTGAGAAACTGACCAGCGGCAAGGACGGAATGGCAGTCTGCAGCCTTGACCTCCCCCTCGGACAGTATTATGTAAAAGAACTGGAGGCACCGGCAGGGTATTTCCTGAACGAAGAAACATTAGAATATGATGCCTCCTATCAGGGTCAGGACACTGAGACTATCGAGCTGATGTCCAAGATGACCGACCGGCCCACCAGGACACAGTTCTCAAAGTCTGATCTGACCACAGGGACAGAGCTGACCGGCGCCAAGCTGAGCGTTATCGACCAGTCCGGAAAGACAGTGGAGACCTGGGTATCCGAAAAAGACAAGCCCCATATGATCTACGGGCTCCACACAGGGGAGACCTACATACTGAGAGAAGAAATCGCTCCCTATGGATACCTGAAAGCTACTGAGATCAGGTTCACCGTGGCTGACACCGAAGAGATCCAGAAGGTGGAGATGAAGGACGAGGTACCCAAAGGGAAACTCATGATCAGCAAGAAGGGCGAATTCCTTGAAAGTGTGACCCTGATCAACCGAATTAAGGGGATCATGGAGCATATCTTCCACTATGTAACCGGGAACCTCAAGAATGTAAGCTTTGAGGTCTATGCGGCGGAGGATATCAAGGCAGCGGACGGTGTCTCCAAAGATTACTATAAGAAGGACCAGCTTGTGGCAACCATCAGCACAGGCATAACCGGGATCGCAAGCATTGACAATCTGCCCCTGGGCAAATACTATGTCAAGGAGAAGGCGACAGCCCACGGCCATGTCCTGGATAAGGAACCGCAGATCATTGACCTCACCTACAGAAATCAGGATACCCCGGTGGTCACCTACAACAAGGACTGGCAGAATCTGCGCCAGAAGTTCTCTCTAAGCATCAGCAAAACGGATGAGGAGACAGGCAAAGATCTGTCCGGAGGGATCTTTGGCCTCTTTACTGCCAAAGCCATCCTGTCAGCAGACGGCAGACAGCTGATGGAAGCAGACGAGATCATAGAGCTGAAGAACACAGACGCCAGCGGAAAGATTGATTTCATCGCAGACCTGCCCATAGACGGGGAATACTATGTCAGAGAACTCTACGCCCCGCCCGGCTATATCGTGACCAACGAAAGACAGTCCTTCACCACCAGCTGGCAGGGACAGGAAAGCAAGGATCAGACGATCAGCCTGGCCTTTACGGATAAGCCGACCCTCGTCTCTCTATCAAAGACAGACCTGACAAATGGAAGCGAACTCCCCGGCGCTCACCTGAAGGTCACGGACAATGCAGGAAATGTCGTCGATTCCTGGGTGTCGACAAACACACCACACCTTATCAAGAGACTGACCGTCAACCAGACATACACTCTTACCGAGACAAAACCGGCAGACGGCTATGCCACAGCAGAATCCGTCCGCTTTACCATCGGAAACACCGCCGAGATCCAGAAAGTAGAGATGAAAGACGACATCACCAAGCTCAAGATCTCCAAACAGGACATTGCAGGCAAGGAACTCCCCGGGGCAAAACGGACCATCTTTAACAGCAAGGGAGAAAAAGTCGCCGGCTGGACTTCCACCAGGAAGCCTCACTACATCACCATGCGCCCCATCGGCCGCTATACCCTCCGGGAAGAGACAGCCCCATCAGGCTACCGGAAAGCTGAAGAAGTAAAATTCGAGATCAAAGACACCGCAAAGATCCAGAAAA
>CADBNQ010000122.1 GCA_902796045.1 uncultured Lachnospiraceae bacterium
CCCGGCCCTGCAGAGTATTGACCATGCACAAAAAGTAATCTATATCAACACATTTTCAAAGTCTCTTTCTTCCACCATGCGGATCAGCTATATGGTTCTCCCGAAGGACCTGCTTGAACGTTTTGAGAAGGAAATCGGCTTCTATACCTGTACTGTGTCCAATTTCGAACAGTACATCCTCATGCTTTTTATCAGACGGGGACATTTTGAGAAGCATATCAACCGCACACGAAATTATTATCGGAAACAGAGAGACAGGCTCCTTGACGCCATAAAAAAGAGCCCGCTCTCCTCCAGGGTGGTCATAACCGAGGAGGATGCGGGCCTGCATTTCCTGATGAAGATCAAAACGGACATGCCGGATGAGCTGATCCTGCAAAGAGCAGCGGACCAGGGAATCCGGATCAAAAACCTGAGCCGCTTCTACAGAAGCAGTCCGCGCAGTGCAGAGCATATCTTCATCATCAATTATTCTATGATCGATCCCGGACGGACAGAGGAAGCCATAGACAGACTGTACCGGTGTCTTCTTTGAATCATCCTGCCTTCTTTCCGGTATACAGCTGATAATAACGGCCCTTCGCCTCCAGGAGCTCCTGGTGGCTGCCCCGTTCGATGATCCTGCCTTGTTCCAGCACCATGATGCAGTCGCTGTTCATGATGGTGGACAGCCTGTGGGCGATCACAAAGGTGGTCCTGTCTTTCATCAGCTTATCCATCCCTTCCTGGACGATCTTCTCTGTCCGGGTATCAATGGAGCTGGTGGCTTCATCCAGAATCAGGGCCGGTGGATCGGCGATAGCCGCTCTGGCGATAGAAAGAAGCTGTCTCTGTCCCTGACTGAGGTTGGCACCGTCTCCTGTCAGCACGGTATCGTAGCCTTCCGGAAGGCGGCGGATAAACTCGTCAGCATTGGCCAGCCTTGCCGCTGCCTCCACCTCCTCATCCGTGGCATCCAGCTTTCCGTAGCGGATATTCTCCCTGACCGTATCTGTAAAGAGATGGACGTCCTGAAGGACCATTCCAAGAGATCTCCTCAGATCACCTTTTTTAATCTTGTTGATGTTGATGTTATCATAACGGATCTTTCCGTCCTGTATATCGTAAAAACGGTTGATCAGGTTGGTGATGGTCGTCTTTCCTGCACCTGTGGATCCGACGATCGCGATCTTCTGACCCGGATCAGCATACATTTTGATATCATGCAGGACCATCATGTCATCCGTGTATCCAAAATCAACACCCAGGAACTCCACAGCTCCTTCCAGCTTCCGGTAGGTGGTCGTTCCCTCAGCCTTGTGGTAATGCTTCCATGCCCACTGGCCGGTATGGCGGTCTGTCTCTGTGACAGTGCCATCCTCATCGATTATGGCATCCACCAGCATGACATAGCCTTCATCCGTCTCCGCCGCTTCATCCATCAGGGCAAAAATCCGCTGGGCCCCCGCCAGGGCCATCACAATGAAATTAGCCTGCTGGCTCACCTGGTTGATGGGCATATTAAAGCTTTTATTGAAGGTCAGAAAACTGGCCAGGCCGCCCAGGGTAAATCCGCCGTGGCCGCCGATAGCGAGGATTCCTCCAACGATGGAGACGATCACATAGCTGATATGACCAAACTGGGCATTCACCGGCATAGTCACATTGGCATAGGTGTTGGCATTGTCAGCACTCTCAAAGAGCTGGTCATTCAGCTCCTGAAATCTGATTTTGTTCTCTTCCTCATGACTGAATACCTTGACCACTTTCTGTCCCTGCATCATCTCCTCGATAAAGCCGTTGACAGCGCCCAGGTCTTTTTGCTGGGCCACGTAGTATTTGCCACTGTTGCTGACCAGGTATCTGCTGACAAGCAGCATGATCCCGACCATGAAGTAAGTGACAAGGGTCAGGGGAATGTTCAGCACGATCATACAGACAGTAACACTCACCAGGGTGATGACACTGTTGATCATCTGGGGAAGACTCTGGGAGATCATCTGCCGAAGCGAATCGATGTCATTGGTGTAGACAGACATGATATCCCCATGGGAATGGGTGTCAAAATATCTGACCGGCAGATCTTCCATATGGTCAAAGAGATCTCTTCTTAAGCTGCGCAGGGTTCCCTGGGTCACGGTGACCATGATCTGGGCCTGGATAAAAGAAGCAAGGACGCCAAGGGCGTAAAAGCCTGCCACTCTCATAATGGCCCGGTTCAGGCCGCTGAAATCATGGGAACTGCTCTTGAGCAGGGGCACGATATAATCATCTATGAGAGTCTGCATAAACATGGTCCCCTGTACGTTGCACAGGACACTGGTGATAATGCAGACGAGAGCTATGAAA
>CADBNQ010000123.1 GCA_902796045.1 uncultured Lachnospiraceae bacterium
CAAGACCCTTGGGCTTACGTGCTTCAAAAAGCTCCTCAACACGGGGAAGACCCTGGGTGATATCATCACCGGCAACACCGCCGGCGTGGAAGGTACGCATGGTAAGCTGTGTGCCGGGCTCGCCGATGGACTGGGCCGCGATGATACCGACAGCTTCACCCACCTGAACAGCCTGGCCTGTGGCAAGGTTGGCACCATAACATTTGGAGCAGGCACCATTTACACACTTACAGGTCAGCATGGTCCGGATCTTGACCCTCTTATGGTCAGCCTTCACGACTGCTGCCGCCCTCTTCGGTGTGATCATGCAGTTTGCGCCCACGATGACGTTGCCATCGGCATCCATATAATCCTGCGCGGCGACACGTCCGGTGATACGTTCCTCCAGAGACTCTATGATCTCTCTGCCATCCATAAGAGCTTCCACATACATACCCGGAATCTCACTGTCCGGACCGCAGCAGTCATTCTCACGGATGATCAGTTCCTGAGATACATCAACAAGACGTCTTGTCAGGTATCCTGAGTCAGCTGTACGGAGGGCTGTATCTGACAGGCCCTTCCTGGCACCGTGCGCAGAGATAAAGTACTCCAGTACGTCAAGTCCCTCACGGAAGTTGGACTTGATGGGAAGCTCAATAGTCCGGCCTGATGTATCAGCCATCAGTCCACGCATACCGGCCAGCTGCTTGATCTGCTGATTGGAACCACGGGCACCTGAGTCAGCCATCATGAAGATATTGTTATATTTATCTAATCCTTTGATCAGTTTATCTGTCAGTTTATTATCCGCATCAAACCAGGTCTGTACTACAGCCTTGTACCGTTCTTCGTCTGTCTGGAAGCCGCGGCGGTACTGCTTTGTCACATACTCAACCTGTTTCTGGGCTTCTGCCAGGATCTGGGCCTTCTCCGGAGGAACAGTCATATCAGAGATGGATACACTGAGTGCTCCGATGGTAGAATACTTATAGCCCAGAGCCTTGACATCATCAAGGACTTCTGCTGTCTGCGTAGTCCCGCGCACACTGATGCAGTTGTCAAGAATCTGTTTAAGCTGCTTCTTTCCGCACTGGAAATCAATCTCCAGCTTTAATTCATTGCCGGGGATGGAACGGTCCACAAAGCCCAGATCCTGGGGGATGATCTCATTAAAGAGAATACGGCCCAGAGTACAGTCGATCATACCGCTGACCACCGTACCGTCTGGTCTGGTCTTCTTTCTTCTCACCCGGATCTTTGAATGCAGGGAGATAACCTTGTTCTCATAGGCAAGGTAGGCTTCATTCTCTGATTTGAAGCACTTGCCCTCACCCTTCTCTCCTTCTTTCTCCATGGTCAGGTAGTACACACCAAGGACCATATCCTGAGAAGGAACTGCTACCGGAGCCCCATCTGAAGGCTTCAGCAGGTTGTTGGGTGACAGCAGAAGGAAACGGCACTCTGCCTGTGCCTCTACGGACAGGGGCAGATGAACTGCCATCTGGTCACCATCAAAGTCCGCGTTAAAGGCTGTACATACCAGGGGATGGAGCTTGATGGCCCTGCCCCCTACCAGTACCGGTTCAAAAGCCTGGATCCCGAGTCTGTGCAGAGTAGGAGCCCTGTTCAGCATCACAGGGTGCTCTTTGATCACATCCTCCAGCACATCCCAGACAACAGGCTGGAGCTTCTCAACCATCTTCTTGGCAGACTTGATATTGTGGGCAAGTCCCTTTGCCTCAAGCTCTTTCATGACAAAAGGCTTAAAGAGCTCGATGGCCATTTCTTTCGGCAGACCGCACTGATAGATCTTCAGCTCAGGACCTACAACGATAACTGAACGGCCTGAGTAGTCGACACGTTTACCCAGAAGATTCTGGCGGAAACGTCCCTGCTTACCCTTTAACATATCGGAAAGTGACTTCAGGGCACGATTGCCGGGGCCTGTGACTGCTCTTCCTCGTCTGCCGTTGTCGATCAGAGCATCAACAGCCTCCTGAAGCATACGCTTTTCATTGCGGATGATAATATCCGGAGCTCCCAGCTCAAGGAGCCGTTTTAAACGGTTATTACGGTTGATGATTCTTCTATATAAATCATTCAGGTCAGAGGTGGCAAAACGTCCGCCATCAAGCTGGACCATAGGCCTGATATCCGGAGGAATGACCGGGACCACATCAAGAACCATCCATTCCGGGCGGTTGCCGGAAAGACGGAAGGCTTCAATCACCTCAAGCCTCTTGATATTTCTTGCCTTCTTCTGTCCGCTGGCATTCTTCAGACTCTTTTTAAGCTCTGCAGATTCCTCCTCAAGGTCGATCTTCTCAAGAAGAGCCTTCACAGCTTCTGCTCCCATGCCGACCTCAAAAGAACCCAGTCCGTTTTCCGTATTGCGAAACTCTTCTAATACACGACGGTATTCTGAATCTGAGAGAATATCTTTCTCATGCAGGTAGGTGTTGCCCGGATCCAGCACGACATAGGAAGCAAAATACAGAATCTTCTCAAGTGCCTTGGGGGACATGTCCAGAGCAAGTCCCATACGGCTTGGAATTCCCTTAAAATACCAGATATGAGAAACCGGTGCTGCCAGTTCAATATGGCCCATGCGCTCACGCCGCACGCTGGCCTTGGTCACCTCTACACCGCACTTGTCACAGATGACACCTTTGTAACGGACCTTCTTGTACTTTCCGCAGTGACACTCCCAGTCTTTGCTGGGTCCGAATATCTTCTCACAGAAAAGTCCGTCTTTCTCCGGCTTGAGAGTACGGTAGTTGATGGTCTCAGGTTTTTTTACCTCACCACGGGACCATTTACGGATCATGTCCGGAGAGGCCAGTCCGATTTTGATCGCGTCAAAATTCATAGGCTGTTCTGCTGTTTGATTGTTCATTTCAGACATATATAACTCCTTCCAGTCCATAACTGCCCGGCACAGGCCGGTCAGTTACCCAAAACCATCTTATAAGTCCTCGTCATCCATATTCATCATCATGGCATTGTCAAGAGTATTCTCTTCACCAGTTTCTTCTTCGAGGGTACTCTCCTTGAAGCCGTAGCTTTCAAAATTCTCTTCCTGGCCGATACGGTTGTCCCCGGGACTGCTCTCTATGATCGATGTCAGGGAACGGTTTATAACGTCACCGCCCTCCTGGATCTCTACTTCTGTCATATCTTCTTTAAGAACTCTGACGTCAAGAGCCAGTGACTGGAACTCTTTCAACAGGACCTTGAAAGACTCGGGAATACCTGGTTCAGGGATGTTCTCTCCTTTGATAATAGCCTCATATGTCTTGACACGGCCGACAACATCATCTGATTTTACAGTCAGGATCTCCTGGAGTGTGTAGGAAGCGCCATAGGCCTCGAGGGCCCACACTTCCATCTCGCCAAATCTCTGGCCTCCGAACTGGGCCTTACCGCCGAGAGGCTGCTGGGTTACCATACCATAAGGGCCGGTAGACCTGGCATGGATCTTGTCATCAACCAGATGGTGGAGCTTCAGGTAGTGCATGAAACCGATGGCGACAGGAGAATCAAACTCTTCACCTGTACGGCCGTCACGAAGACGTACCTTTCCTGTTCTGTCGATAGGCACACCCTTCCACTCTGCCCTGTGAGCACGGTTGTCCCACAGGAACTGCATGATCTCATCATTCACCTTGTCGCCCCAGTTCTGCTCAAACTCTTCCCAGGACTTGTTGGCATAGTCATTGGCCATCTCCAGGGTGTCCATGATGTCATGCTCATTGGCGCCGTTAAATACAGGCGTCCCGACATTAAAGCCCAGCACCTTGGCAGCGAGGCTCAGGTGGAGCTCAAGAACCTGCCCGATATTCATACGGGAAGGCACACCCAGAGGATTCAGCACGATATCCAGAGGACGGCCATTGGGCAGGAAAGGCATGTCTTCCACGGGAAGAACACGGGAAACAACACCCTTGTTGCCATGACGTCCGGCCATCTTATCCCCTACGGAAATCTTACGTTTCTGGGCTATATATACACGAACGGATTTGTTCACTGTCGGAGGCAGCTCATCCCCGTTCTCTCTCGTAAACACTTTTGTATCCATGACAACGCCGTATGCCCCGTGGGGAACACGAAGGGATGTGTCACGGACTTCTCTTGCTTTCTCACCAAAAATGGCGCGAAGCAAACGTTCCTCTGCAGTAAGCTCTGTCTCACCCTTAGGGGTCACTTTACCTACCAGGATATCTCCGGCGTGAACTTCGGCACCTATACGGATAATGCCATTCTCATCAAGATCTTTCAGGACATCTTCACTTAATCCCGCAAGATCTCTGGTGATCTCCTCCTGGCCAAGCTTTGTATCCCTGGCTTCGGCCTCATACTCTTCAATATGGACAGAGGTATAGACATCCTTCTGCACCAGCTTCTCACTTAAGAGGACCGCGTCCTCATAGTTATAGCCCTCCCAGGTCATGAATCCGATCAGGGGGTTCTTGCCAAGGGCCATTTCGCCGCCGCAGGTGGAAGCGCCATCGGCCAGAATATCTCCTTCCTCTACCCGGTCGCCCTTATTGACGATGGGCCTCTGGTTCATGCAGTTGCCCTGATTGCTTCGGGAGAACTTGATCACATGATAGGTATCCCTGATACCATCATCTCTCTTTACAATGATCTCCTTGCTGGTGGAATATTCCACAGTTCCCGCATGGTGAGCGATAATGCAGACACCGGAATCTCTGGCAGCCTTCGCTTCCATCCCGGTTCCTACTACGGGAACCTCTGTCTTAAGCAGAGGTACAGCCTGACGCTGCATGTTAGATCCCATCAGGGCACGGTTGGCATCATCGTTCTCCAGGAAGGGAATCATGGATGTGGCTACCGAGAATACCATCTTGGGAGAAACATCCATCAGGTCGATCCGGGACTTGGGAAACTCGGA
>CADBNQ010000124.1 GCA_902796045.1 uncultured Lachnospiraceae bacterium
CGTCTGGATTATGATCTGGCCATACTGGGCAACCATGAATTTGATTTTGGCTTTGATGTCCTGGATGACTGTTCTGAGCAGTTAAAGTGCGGATACACCTGCGCGAATTTCTGTACCATAGATGGCCAGCCGGTATTTAAGCCCTGGCGGATGCTTAAAGCCGGTGATCTGAAGATCGCCTTTGTCGGCACAGTGACACCGGATACCTTCAGAAGGTCAGCCATCAAAGATGTGCTGAACGAAGTGGGAGAGCCCATGTATGATTTTCTGGCGGATGAAAGCGGAGAAAAGCTGAGCGCTGCTCTGCAGAAATATATTGATGAAGCCAGAGAGGCCGGGGCTGATTATGTCATCCTCGTTGCCCACCTCGGCAGCAGTCGGACACAGGACCCGACATACAGCAGTGATTCCATCGTGGGAAAGCTGACCGGCCTTGATATGGTTATCGATGGTCACTCCCACGAAATATATAATACAAAGATCCCTGATAAAGAGGGAAAGATGGTGCCGATCGCCCAGACAGGAGACAAGATGCGGTGTGTGGGAAAGCTGACCATCTATAAGGACGGACGGCTGGAGGAGGAACTGGTGAATCTGGTACCTGAAGATCCTGGTCAGCCGGCGGAGCCTGTAATACGTGGAGGAAAAGAACGATTTGTGGATCCTGACATGAAAGCCTTCATTGATGACATCATTTCCTCCTATGATGGCGTCATGAAGCAGAAAGTCGGCGAGCTTTCTGTCGACCTGCGGGTCATGGATGATGAGGGTAATTCGATCAACCGGGACAGAGAAAACGGCTTATGTGAATTATCGGCGGATGCCTTCCGGGCAATAGGTCAGACCCAGACAGCCATGATGGGTGCAGGCTCTGTGCGTACAAATCTGGAGGCCGGAGAAGTCACCTATCAGGATGTGGTAGACATCATGCCTTATAACAATGAGGTCATCACTGTCCGGGTAAAGGGGCAGACCCTGCTCGACGCCCTGGAATTCGGTGTGTCATTTCTTCCTGAGATGGTCGGGGGATTCCCCCAGGTTTCAGGGATGACTTACAGCATCAATAAAGGGATCAAGAGCAGCGTAAAAATAAACGAAAAGAAGCAGTTCATCTCTGTGGATGGTGAATACCGGGTATCTGATGTGAAGGTGGACGGTAAGGAACTGGATCCTGACGCAAGCTATACCCTCACCTTATCCACTTATCTTTATACCGGCGGTGACGGCTACACCATGTTTAAAGATGCCGAGATGCTTACGACAACCATGCTCACTGATAACGAAGTGATCGTGAAATACATCAGAGAAAACCTGAAAGGTGTGATACCCGAGAAGTACGCCGAACCTCAGGGAAGGATAGAATGGGTCACTTCAGAATAAGCTCTTTACTGAAGACGTAATTGATAAAGAGGAAGACAAAATAATTGGAAGGACTGGTTAATACTATGATTAAAATGGTTGCAAGTGACCTGGATGGAACACTCTTAAACAGTAAAAAGGAATTCCCACCGCATTTTGATGATGTTGTCAGACAGCTTGAAGATAAGGGGATTGTCTTTGTGGCAGCCAGCGGCAGAGGGGGAAAGAGCTTAAAACAGATACTCGGTGATATGCCCGTGGCCATGGTAGCAGATAACGGAGCTACCGCCTACAATACCCGGGGAGAGAGGATCATTGCGGAAGAGTTCACTTATGAGAAGGCCAGGATCATCCTGGACACTGCGGCCGGGATCCCCTACATGACCCCGGCGGTCATCAGCGCGGAGGATGTCTATGTTCAGGATGACTCGTCGGATGCAGTGAAAGATTTCATGGTCTCTTATTTCAGAGGCCTGGTCACCTTTGTTCCTGACATTGTCCGGATTTTTGATGAGGAAACAGTGGTCAAGATTTCTATCAACACAGGACCGGACGGTTCCAATGAGGATGAGGGCCTTGCCCTGATCAGGCAGCTTTCCGATTATTTCGGCTACACTCTTTCCGGAGACGGATGGGTGGATGTCCAGCGTTCTGATGTGAACAAGGGGAAGACGGTCCTGACCATGGGAGAGCATTACGGCATTGCTCCGGATGAGATCATGGTATTTGGCGATTATCTGAATGATTATGAATTCATGCAGGCAACGCCCAACAGCTATGCCATGAAGAATGCACATCCCAGGATTAAGGAGATCAGCAGATATATTACTGAGTACACGAATGAAGAGTACGGCGTGATCCGGGAACTGATGAAGCTTTTTGACATCAGATATGATCAGATCGTTTAGGACAGGAGATAGCGATGTTTTTTATAATGGGTATCAATTCAGGGAGGAAGGACCTGTCATTTCATCAGACAATGATCTGCAGCCGCTGTGGAAGCTATGGCAGTTATTCTGTCTATATGACTTATATGGTCCTGTCCTTATTCTTTATTCCCTGCTTTAAATGGAACCGCAGGTATTATGTCACCACTTCATGCTGTAACAGAACATATCAGCTGGATCCTGCGGTCGGAAAGAGGATCGCCCGGGGAGAGCAGGTTGAACTGCGCCCGGAAGATCTGACTGAGACGGGTGAATATGGCTGCTGCCGTGCAGGTGAGAGTCCGGGAGGGAGTCTTACTTTTGTGAAACGGTGTTCTTCCTGTGGCTTTAGCACAGAAGAGGATTATGATTATTGTCCCAAATGCGGAAAGCCGCTGTGATATATGTACTACTACTTCTTAGGAGGCTGACCTAAATTGAAAAATGATTTTTCCAGGGGAAAAGTGTCAAGAATCATCATCGCCCAGTCGGTTCCCCTGATGCTGGCCCAGCTGGTCCAGCTCTTATACAACGTGGTGGACCGGATCTATATCGGTCATCTTAAAGATGTGGGAAGTCTTGCCCTGACAGGGATCGGCCTGGTATTTCCCCTGACCACACTGATCGCGGCCTTCACCAACCTTTTCGGAGCCGGCGGAGTCCCGCTCTTTTCTATTGCCAGAGGTGCCGGCAGGAAAGAGGAGGCCGGCAGGGTGATGGGCAATTCTTTCTTCCTGCTGGTGACAAGCTCATTCATCCTTCTCATCACCTGTTACCTTCTGCGCAGACCGGTCATGTTCCTCTTCGGGGCCAGCCAGGCAACCTGGCAGTATGCTGATGCTTACCTGAAGATTTATCTGATCGGAACCCCATGTTCTATGATTGCAACCGGTATGAACGGTTATATCAATGCCCAGGGCTTTCCGACCGTGGGAATGCTCACAACCGTGGTTGGTGCCTTGCTCAACCTCCTGCTAGACCCTGTATTCATCTTTGGTCTGCATATGGGGATCAGCGGTGCTGCCCTGGCCACTGTGATCAGCCAGACCATATCCGTGGCCTGGGTCCTCTTCTTCCTCAGAGGGAAGAGGGCGGTGATCCGACTGGAGAAAAAAGCCATGAAACCGGAAGGCCTGATCATCAAAAGGATCACAGGCCTGGGTACAGCCGGCTTTATGGTCCAGGGAACCAACTGTCTGGTGCAGGTGGTCTGCAATGTAACCTTAAAGGCCTGGGGAGGGAGCCTTGGCGACCTGTATGTAGGTGTGATGACAGTAATCAATTCTATCAGGGAGATCAGTTCCCTTCCGGTTATGGGCCTGACCAGCGGCGCGCAGCCGGTACTCGGATTCAATTACGGGGCAGGAGAGAACGGACGGGTGAAAGAAGGAATCCGCTTCATGGGCCTGTTAGGCCTGGCCTACACCGTGATCATCTGGATCGTGATCCTCATGAAGCCGGACCTCTTTTTGCATATATTCACGAACGATCCCGAGATGCTGAGCCATGGGATCAAACCGATCCTGATATACTTTTTCGGTTTCTGCTTCATGGCCATGCAGTTTACCGGACAGGCATCCTTTACCGCCCTGGGCTTTTCTAAAAGAGCTATCTTCTTCTCTCTGTTCAGAAAGGCCATCATCGTCGTCCCGCTGACGATCCTGCTCCCCTATCTGGGAATAGGAGTATACGGGGTCTTTATGGCAGAACCAATCTCCAATCTGGTCGGCGGAGCTGCCAGCTTCACCACCATGTATTTCACAGTCTACAGAAAACTATAAGATATGAAGTATTCATCAACAGGCAGCTGAGACTCTCTGCTGATGAAGCCAGCGGCGCATCGCAGATGCCTAAGTGTGCAATCACTCACTCAATTCAATTCGTGAGCAGACTGAATTGGGGAATTCTATTTTCAGTCTGCTCAAAGACTCTCGTTTTAGGAGTCACGAGCAGACTATATTGAGGAATCCCGATTTCAGTCTGCTCAAAGACTCTCATTTTAGGAGTCACGAGCAGACTATACTGAGAAATCCTTACTTCAG
>CADBNQ010000125.1 GCA_902796045.1 uncultured Lachnospiraceae bacterium
ATGCCCAAGGGCCTTACCGCTTCCACAGGTATGGACGCTCTGACACATGCGATCGAGGGCTACACCACAGCAGCTGCATGGGAGCTTGCTGACTGCCTGAACCTTGAATCCATCCAGCTGATCGCCAAGAACCTCCGCGCTGCTGTTGATAATGATCCTGACGGACGTGAGGGCATGGCTCTTGCTCAGTATGTAACAGCTATGGCTTACTCCAATGTTGGTCTTGGTATCGCTCATTCCATGGCTCACACTCTTGGTGCTGTATATGACACACCTCACGGTGTAGCATGTGCTATGATGCTTCCGATCGTTATGGACTTCAACAAAGAGTACACAGGCGAGAAGTTCAAATATATCGCTGAGGCATTCGGCGTAGATACAACTGATATGGATCAGGCTGCCTATCGCCAGGCTGCTATCGATGCTGTTCAGCAGCTTTCTGTTGATGTAGGTATCCCGACCAAGCTTGAGAAGCTGAAAGAAGAGGATCTTCCTTTCCTTTGCGAGTCCGCAGCAGCTGACGCCTGTGCTCCTGGTAACCCAAGACAGGCTACACTGGAAGAGTTTGAGGCAATGTTCCGCAAACTGATGTAATCTATTTGACTTAAAGATCGTACGGGGCTGTTCACCAGACAGCCCCCTCAAAAAGCCGGGTTTTCATGCAGGATTGCATGGGGGTCCGGCTATTCTATATTTTAGAACAAAACTCCGCAAGCGGGCTTCAATCTTGAGGGAAATCGTTATTACCTATAAAAGGAACAATGATTGACATGTGATTGGAGCCAATCTATAATGGAGTAAGTATTTCAGATTAAAGGAGATGATGATTTGGACGCGGGTTCCATACGACAGATAGTGATATTGTTGATTCTGCTGATCTTTTCTGCCCTCTTTTCCTCAGCAGAGACTGCTCTTACGGCGGTAAACCGGCACAGGCTCAGAGCCCTGGCCGAGGAGGGGAATAAAAGGGCTGCAAGAGTTCTTGCCCTGGTGGAGAAGCCGGACAAGATGCTCAGCGCCATTCTGATCGGCAATAATATCGTGAATCTGTCAGCATCTTCTCTGACAACGACCCTGGCCATCAGGCTGGCCGGCCGGGCCGGACTTGACGGCAGTTCAAGCACCTTTATCGGCATTGCCACCGGCATACTGACCTTTCTCATCCTGGTCTTTGGAGAGATAACCCCCAAGAATATGGCGACAAAGCTGAGCGAGCCTATGTCCCTTTTTTATTCCGGGCCGATCTGGTATCTGACACAGATACTGACACCGGTTATTTTTATTGTCAATTCGATCAGCAACGGGGTCTGCCGCCTCTTTGGCGTGGATGTGAACCAGACCCAGTCCATGACAGAGATGGAGCTTCGGACCATCGTTGATGTCAGCCATGAGGACGGGGTCATCGAGGAGGAAGAAAAGGAGATCATCAACAACATTTTTGATTTCGGGGATTCCGTTGCCAAGGATGTCATGCTGCCCCGGATCGACATGGCCTTTGCCTCCACCGGCATGACCTACGAGGAGCTGGTAGATATCTTCTGCAGCACCCAGTATTCCAGACTGCCTGTTTACGAAGAATCAAAGGATAATGTCATAGGGATCCTCAACCTCAAGGATCTTTTTTTCGACCAGGTGGCCCATCCCGGAGATTTTGATATACACAGACTGCTCAGAGAGCCCTTCTTTACCTATGAGTTCCAGAAGACCTCGGTCCTGATGGAGGAGATGAGAACGAAGTCTGTGTCCTTTGCCATCGTCCTTGATGAATACGGTATCACGGCCGGACTGATCACTTTGGAGGATCTGCTCGAGGAGATCGTCGGAGATATCAGGGATGAATTTGACGCGGACGAGGCCGAGGCTATCCGCTGCGTGGGCAGCGGTGAATACGAGATCGAAGGAAGTATGAAGCTGGATGATATCAATGATGCCCTTGGAACGGAAATCGAGTCTGATGATTATGATTCCATCGGAGGGCATATGATCGAGCTTTTAGGACACCTGCCTCAGGAAGGGGAGACCGTGATGGAGGGAGAAACCCTCTACATGGTCAAAAAAATAGATAATAACCGTATAGATACTGTCTACATCAAGCTGCCTTAAGCCCTGGGAGGAAATGGAAGGATGATTACAGATAAGCAGAAACAGAAAGATTTTGAATATGATGCGGATTATAAGACCAAATGTCCTTACACCCCTGCCCAGTGGGAGAATATCTTAAATTCCGGCCAGATCTCCGACAGAGATCTGTCCCTTCTTCAGTCCGTATACAGCTCTTATAATCACACAGCCAGTCTTCTGCAGCTGGCCCACGGTCATGACCTGAAGCCGGAGGAAGTGCTTGATGCCCTGAACCGGATCGGGGAGACCCTGGCACAGGCCAACGGCCTGGAGGCCGAGGTAGATTATGAGGGTAATGAATACTGGTGGTATCTCTGCTTCTGGGGAAAAATGATCCCTGATTACAAGACTATGGAGCTGAAGATGCAGCCGGAACTGACAGAGGCTGTCGGCCAGCTCTGGCCGGAGCTGGAACAGGCCTACTATGCCTTTGTGGGGGATGTCGACCGCAGTCTCCAGTACCGCTTTAGCCAGGAGGATTCTGTCTGGATTGCCGCTGCTGTCCTCTTATATGAGAAATATTACATGTATCCGGGGATCACACCGGATGACATCCTCCTCATGCAGTACGAGGTGCAGACCCGGGCGCAGAAGGTTTTCGGCCAGGATATCGACGCTGTCACCATTTCCCAGATCTGCAACGCAGATGAACGGGGACACAAGCTCAACTATCTCAGAGACATCTACAAGTATTATCGGGTGGCTTTCCCGGGAGAGTTCGACGAAGACCGTGAGCGGCCGGATCCCAAGGAGCTGGATTATGGCCTGTATGTCTACAGTATCCTGGGCTACATGACCCTTGAAACAGTATATGATTTTATCTCCCACGAATATGCCCATCTGGTGGACGAGTCCTATGTAGAGCAGAGCAGCGCCAACGGATTTGTACGGCTGGCAGCCTTTCTGACCAGGAAGGGCGGGACGGCCTTTGATCCGGAGGATTCCTCGGACAAGGCCCTGGAGCTGAGGGCTGAGGGCGAGGATTGTGAGACAACCTTTCATATGCTCTCAGAGGCTCTGATCAGGGAATACCCCAATTTCATCTATGCCCACAAGGCTTCCTGGTACCAGGAAGACGAAGGGAGATGTGCCCGCGTCTTCTATGACCAGCTTTATATGGAGGACTACGCGGCAAATGGTGCCTGCATCACCTTCCTGACCATACCGGACGGTGACGCGGTCAATATTGAGATCTCCCTCAACCTGCCCTACTGCCAGGACGAGGAAGCCATGCTTTCTATTCAGGATAAATGCAGCATGCTGACCCTGATGACCTCCGCAGCTTTCAAGGTAGAGAGCATCAATGCAGAGTCCTTTGACCTGGACAGCGACGGTCGCAAGATCAAGGCTTCTGTCCTCTATCCCTACGATGAATTTATCAGTATGAAGGAGGAGGACATCGTCGGAACCATGACTTCCTCCATGGAAATCTTTGCCTCCTACTATACAGATATCTGTCAGAATTATTACCCGGAAATATCTTCGGAAGAGGCCGAGGATCCGCTGGCCGCAGCCCTTGGCTCCAGGCTGGTCTACAAGCAGGCCGCGGACACAAAGGGTCCGGAGATCATTTACAAAGAGGGAGCTGCCTCCCCCACCGCCGACTTTGTCGCCAGGGCAATTCAGGGATACGGACAGAGTCCTCAGACACTTACATCTGACAGCGGTGTTCAGGCCGCCGCCCCCGCTTCACAGGACGACCAACCCGGCGGACCGGCGGACAGCCAGACCGGCAGCTACAGTGACCAGGACGGGCAAGATTATAATGATGAGCATGGGTCTTCCGGAAAGGTCGGACAGGGCAGGCCTTCTGCAAAGCCGGCCTCCTCCCACCAGTCTGGTCCGGCCACCCAGATGGCTGTCCGGGTGTCAGACCGTCGGGTAACAGCTTCAGAACATCCTGACCGGTCCGATCAGAGCTTCCGCCTCTACCCGAAGAATACCCTGATCAAAGGGCCTATCAAGACAGCAAAATATCACAAGGCTATCCTGACGGCTGTGGGGATCATCGAGGGAAAAGAATACGACATGGTAAATATTGAACCTGTACCAGATGTGCTTGACCACTATATGGGATATGTGGAGGAGGGAAGGATCCTTCAGGTCTCCTACCCGGACATAAGAGGTGACGGCTATGGCAGCTGGATCGAACAGTATCAGGACGGCCTGATCCGGGACGGGATCTTTAAAGAATTCGCCAACCGCTGCGCAGGCGGCCGTTATGTGGTGATGATGGAGGATGTGGACCTTGACTGGATGCACCTTTTCGGAGAAGCTTCGGTCCTCCTCAGAGAAAACCGTCGGGAGGGAACCAGCAGCGAAACCACCATCACCTTGCCGGTATCAGGCGACCGCTTCAAGCTCCCCTCCAACCTCTACATCGTGGCCACCTGTGACTCTGTGACCGGTGAAGATACCATCATCGGCGCTATCCAGCAGGACTTCTTCATCCGACAGGTAAATCCCGAGCCTGAAGTGCTCAAAAGCATGCGGGTGGAGGGCATCACCCTGGAGAGACTGATGAAGGCTCTGAATCTCAGGATCTCCTACTTCCTGGGTTCCGATTACCAGCTGGGAGAGGGATTCTTCTTAGCCTCCCCGGAGAAAGACCCCATGGCTTCTCTGGGCAGGGTCTTCCGCGACCAGATCATCCCCCTCCTGGAGAAATGGTTCGACGGTGACATAGAGAGGATCCGCTATGTGCTGGGAGACAACGGAAAGACCAATCCCGATACGATCTTCTATCTGGAGACTCCTTTCCGGCACAACCTCTTTGCGGGACAGCTGCCGGACTCCTTTGATACGGAACGCATCATCTACCGGATCAATGAAGGGGCCTTCTACAACCCGAAAAGCTACATAGGAATTTATCAGTAAAATTTAAATGGGATCAAACGAAAGCGCCTCCAGCTTATAAAATCAAACCGGCTGCGTATACTTGTCCGGTTCGCACGCTTATAAGCTGGAGGCGCCTTCCATCTTTAAAGATCAGGCAGGATCCCTTTATATATCAGTCAATTCCTGACGATTTTACTGTCAGAAGCGGACTATATTGGGGAATCCTTTTTTCGGTCTGCTCCATAATTCTCATTTTCCGAGTCGCCAGCGGACTGAATTGAGTGGGGCTAATTCTAGTCTGCCTTGTTTTTACAGTTTGGCAACACATCCCGGTCAACTCTGACTACCATATTATTGTTCACTATAGTTTTCTCCATGTTCGCTGCTGTTTCCGGTCTTACTGACAAATCTGTGCAGGAATCTGGATGCCAGGCTCCCCTTTGCGATATTTTCTTCAGCCTCTTTAAAGGAAAACCACCGGCATGAGTCAATCTCCTCCTCTGAAATGTGTGCAAGACTATCGGAGTCTACCACGCAGGAGAAGTTCAGCATGAGGGTGTTGCTGGGAGCAAAGTATTCACTCTTTTCAAAATGC
>CADBNQ010000126.1 GCA_902796045.1 uncultured Lachnospiraceae bacterium
AATTTTGGCAGACAGTGGCCTGGCGATTTTTCAGCCTGTATACAAGACGGCCTGCAAAAAATGCTGACTGAGTCTAAGGCGAAAAAAAATGTGGTAATAAATGGCGCAAAAGGTATCACAGCAGCCAAGATTAATGATCTTTCAGACCCTGGAATACTGCTGGAGGATAATAGGGCTGTGTGTGGAGAAAAAGCAGAGCAAATACTGACTAAGACTCTTATGATGGACTTTTTCGATATTGCCGGTTTCAAGGGAACGTATATATACGATCTTGATGGAACCTTATGGGATGGGCGGGCTGACAAAAATGGTAAGGCTGTCGGAGCTGATAACATGAACTTATTCTGTGGTATAGTACACTCCGGCAATAGCTATGAGCATGTAAGAGATGTATTCAGAGATTTCTATCACCAGAAAACTCCAGTCGACATCTACTCTGATTTTGGCAATGTCCATTTTACATCGGATGATTACACGAAGGATATCCTCAGTGCAAAATATACAGTTGAAGATGGTCTTATAGAGGCCTTAGAGAAAGTGCCGGCTTTTAAAGGGAAGATTAAGGTACGCGGTGAGGGATGTGTAGTTACCATCAAGCCGCTTGCAGACCGTGAAGTGTTATTGAGCAAAGCGCAGGAAGCTCTGTCTGTTTTCGATAACAGGTACCTGGCAAGGATAACAGGTCACACATCTATCGATGTTATGGATAAGGACTATGATAAAAAGACTATGCTCCAGGAGATTATGAAAAAACATGGACTAAAACCGGATAATGTTATTTTTATAGGTAATGAAACTGAAGCTGGAACAGAGGCTAACATTAAGGAAGCAGGAGTCAGAACGCTTCAGGTTGATGATATTTATGAATGTAATGTTCTGTTAAAGACAATACAATACATGTAAAATAACAACTGTTCAGTACCCTGAGCAGTTACTTAAAATATACTTTTTAAGGAGGACAAAATAATGACTAACAACGAAGAGAAAATGAAACGACCGCTGGATTCAGAGGAGCTGACTCTAGAGCAGGAGGAACAGGTTGTGGGAGGAGTGCAGCTTAACACAGCATCTTTTAACGGGGTTAACTTTAACTCGTCAAACCTCAACACATCAAACTTCAACTCGTCAAACTACAACTGATCCTGTATCAACTTGTAAAAATTTTATTAATTAAGTGTATGACGAAGGTCAGTTATCTCAGGAATCAAAAAAATGAAGAATAAATCTCTTTGTGCTGAGGAAGCAAAAAAACAGGTAACCCTCAGCGTTTGCCTTATTGTCAAAGACGAAGAACGGGTTTTGGGACGTTGTCTGTCCGCAGCTGTACAGTTTGCGGATGAACTGATCGTTCTGGATACCGGATCGAAGGACAAAAGCATAGAGATTGCCAGAGAATACACAAATCTTGTTTTCAATGAGCCTTGGCAGAACAGTTTTGCCAGGGCTCGTAATTGTGTGGCATCAAAAGCAAGCTGTGATTATGTAGTGTGGCTCGATGCAGATGACGTCATGTATCCTGAAGAGATCCTGAAACTCATCGAACTAAAAAAGCGGCTGACTTTTCAGACAGATGTTGTATTCATAACCTATCGTAACTACGGATTTTTGTCCGATATGGGAATTCGCGACAGAATCCATCGACGGGAGCTTGCCTGTCTGTGGGAAGGAGATGTTCATGAAGCAATCCCTATCAAAGATAAATGGAATCTAATGTTTTGTCCGGAAATTACAATCCTGCATAAAAAGGAATATGTAAACGAACCAAATCGGAACATACGAATCTTTGAAGAAGTCAGAAACTCCGGAAAACTGTCCGGAGCATATATGCTATCCTACTATTGCCGTGAACTGGCTTATCAGGGCAGCACTGACATGGCGCTGGAAGCATGGCAGGAGCTGCTGATGACGAAACCTTCTGCCCATCGGGTTCAGTACGCACTGGTATTTATGACAAAGATGCTTCTTTGGAAGAAGGAGTATGAGAAATGCCGGCAGTTAATCCATACATCGCTTGAACAGTACAAGGTTCCTCTGTCAGCCTTTCTCTGCTATCATCTGGGACTGGCTGCTGAAGGTCTGGGAGATATCAAAGAAGCCCAAAGACAGTACATGCTCGCTACAAAAATACCCGTTGACATCACAACAGGAATGATAGAGTTTACAGGATATGATGATTATCTTCCCTGCCTGAAGCTGTGCGCACTTGCTTATGACTGTGGAAAATTCGAAGAATCCGAAGCCTGGAACAACAGGGCAGGCAAAGCATGGCCGGAAGGGAGAGCATGGCGGGTCAACCGGGAGCGCTTTTTCACGCCTCCGCTCCCACCCGGGAGAGAACCGCTAATCAGTGTGATCATGCCAGCCTACAATGCGGAAGCTTATGTCGCTGAGGCTGTTTCTTCCATACTGAATCAAACCTGGCAGAATTTTGAGCTGATCATCGTGGATAATGCATCCACGGATACAACCTATAATGTAATTCAAGGTTTTTCCGATCCGCGGATACGACTGCTGAGAAATGATCATAACCTTGGGATTACTGCTTCCACAAACCGGGCAATTGGTATCAGCAAAGGTGAATACCTTGCCCTGATGGACGCTGATGATATCTCCCTTCCGGACAGGTTGAAGGCTCAGCTGACATTTTTAGAAAACAACAGGGAAATCATGATTTTGGGAACGGCATCCTCAATGATCGATCGGGAAGGAAATATTATAGGATATGCTGCTGTAATGCCTGATTCACCGAAGCATTATCAGGCAAAGCTGTTGATAGGAAATCTGGAATTCTGTAATTCTACCGCAATGATCAGAAAGTCCTTTCTTTCTGACCATCATCTGGCATTCCGGGAAGGCTATCCTGGCATGCAGGACTATCGCTTCTATATGGAATCATCAAAGCTTGGAGCAATCTCATGCCTTACGGATATATATCATCAATACCGCGTTCATACCGATGGGATAACCGCCAGAACCCGACGAGATATTCCATTAGA
>CADBNQ010000127.1 GCA_902796045.1 uncultured Lachnospiraceae bacterium
GGACAGGACGGTGATCAGAAGGGTCGTGAGACTTCCATGCAGCAAAAGCTTCCATCGATTTTCGCGGATAAAGGTTTTCTCGAAGCTGGCGGACAGTTTCCGAAAAAAATCGGACACTGCAGAAGTGATATCGCTTTGCTCTCCGTCGTCCTCTGCTTTGAGGACAGCCATCTGGTATCCGCCGGTATAATACGGATCCGAGAAGTCAACGGTCTGTTTCCTTTCATCGGTAATGGCGATTCCAGAGAGGGCACAATCGTACTTTCCGGTCTGTACAGCTGCCAGCATGCCGACAAAGTTCATGGAGCTGATATCGAGACTGTAACCGTAGTCCTCGCAGAAGCGGGCCATCATATCCACCTCGATGCCGACCAGTTCATGTCCACGATAAAAGTTCATCGGCGGATAGGTACCCTCAGTCGTCACCTTAAGGACGCCATTCGTGGCCGGGAAGGACCTGTAATCAGGAAGTGTGCGTTCGTCTTCCGGCCCTTCGATCCATTTGGCAACGATCGAATCCATCTCTCCACTCTTTTTGGCATCTGCAATCCATGCATTGAGCTCTTCGCCAAGTTTCTGTCCGTTCTTACTTTTTGGCAGAACAACGCCGCAGTCGAAACTGGTCATTTTTTCATCCAGGATAAAAAGGGCAGGATCCTCAGCAGCCATCATTCTCAGCACCAGACCGTCACCCATATAGCCGTCAATCTTCCTGGCTTCCAGGGCGGCCGCCATATCAGGAAAGCTGGAGAAATAGCTGAGCGCAGCATTGGGCAGACGAGAGTGAACCACCTCGGCAGCCGTCGTTCCGGTCTGGACTCCTATCTGCTTCCCTTCGAGCTCATCAAGGGATTCATAGACTCCTCGTGCTGAAGTCTGGCTCTCCACATCTCTGACCAGGGCGGTGACTTCCACCTTAAAGAGAGGGTCGGAAAAGTCAATGGCCTCTTTATGTTCTTCGGTATAGTAAAGATTGGACATGATGCAGTCGGCTTCTCCGGCCTGGGCTGCAGAGAGAATGCCATTCCAATCATAAACCTTTAATTCAAGATCCATGCCCAGCCAGGAAGCGAAACGCCGGGCCAGTTCGATATCATATCCTTTCAGTTCCTTTCCGCTGTAGTAAGAGTAGGGCATGACATTGCCCGTCGTCGCCACCCGGAGCGTCCCCTCAGGATTCTCCGATGCCGCAATATCCGGCATGGTGTCGTCCTTTCCGACCACCCATCGTTCATACATATCGGACAGAGTCCCGTCGTCCCGGAGTTCTTTTAAGAACTGATTCACCTTGTTTTTCAGATCTGGAATCGGTGTGATTTGCGACAAGCCGACAGCTATTGTGTTTTCGCAGTAGGTCTCATCCAGAATACGCACACCGCTGACACCGTTTTCCATGGCCAGTTCCAGTACACGGCGCTGTTCGAAACAGGCGTCTAATTTGCCATTTGCGACCTCCGAATAGGCCGGAATGATCTCTGTATAAGTCCGGATCTCTGCATCAGGGAAGTCTTTCCTCATGTAGGCTTCTTGCGGTGAACTGCCGGATACCCCTAAGCTCCTCCCCTTCTCCTTAAGCTGTGAAAGGGATGTAACCGATCTGCTGGCTTTTTGAGAGCAGCCGGCCAATAAGAGGAAAGCAGAAAACATCACAGCAATATACATGATCAGGAATCTTTTAACATGTTTTCTCATATTCGTCACTGCTCCTGTCACTTCCGCTGCCGGCTATTTAACCTGCATCTCCGGTGTCTCAGGAACAGACACAATCCCTGCGTCAATCTGACCCTTTACGGAAAGTACCTCAATCTGCATGTTCTCATCAACTTTCACCTGATAGCGGAGGACCGATCCTGTCTCGCCTCCTTCCCAGGGCTGTAAATAACTAAATGTAATCTCAGAGACTCCTTCAGCCTTGGGTGTCAGCGTGAATATCTGTTTCCCTCCTGCACCAACGATGTCTTTGTCCTTCTTGTCTTCCACATACTCTCCGCTGATGTCAAAAAGGTCTTTATCCTGGATTGCCTGCCACTCATATCCTGTAGTCGGATTCGACGGCAGTTCAAGCGTTGCAGTCTGCTTCTTTTTACCACCACACCCGGCCAGAACCAGACCAAGGCATATAACCATACACAAAGCTGCATATTTCACTGTTTTCCTATCCATCTTCATTCATCAACACCTCCCATAGATATCGTTTTTACAGCTTAATTATAATAGAAGGCAGGAAATTTGTATAGGAACATTTTTGACAGCGAACCAGCTGCAAACTCTTACAGGTGCGAATACATCAGATACAGGGCCTTAATGCTTTCCGGATCAGGAATATATTCCCTGCCATGGATGACGCCGTTCCTCCTCCTTTTCCCGTCTTTGAAGGAGACCAGCCTGGTAAAGGGGGCATGTTCCCACGGACCACTGCACAGAGGCTTGGTTGATATGGCAACGGCTCCTTCCACTTCCCTGATATAGAGGGAATCCCTGCAATTGTTATGCAAATAGAGTATGTCACCATCATAAATCAGCAGATTCAGCTTGTTGTCAGGTGCAAGCAGGGTTGTCATCTCTTCGAGTACGGCAAATCGTTCATCCTCATCAAGAGGCCCTTCTTTCCGGCAGATGTGCTCATTCATCATATCCAGCATATAGAGGAGGATGCGCTCACTGTCAGTCTCCCCTGTCTGCCTGTGAAAATATTCCGTAAGGATATCACCCTTAAAGATCGTACCATTGTGGGCGAAAACCCATTCCCGGCCGGAAAGATCGGTTCCCCTGAAAGGATGCGTGTTTTCCATCTTGTCATATCCGATTGTGGCATAGCGTATATGGGCAATGGCATTTCTGGCATCAATACTTCCGGAAAGAATATCTTTCAGACAGGCACTCCTGTCAGCTCTTTTATCCTCCTTTTTAAAAAACTCTGAGAAGCCATCGCTATAGTATATCCCCCATCCGTTGGGATGACAGGGGGCATGGGAATAGAACTCTTTCAGCTCCCGATCGATATTCATTTTCTGTCCGGCTGAAAATCCAAATAATTCGCACATAGATAGTAATCGCCTTTCTCCCAACCCATGCAGGTTTGAATTTCCATTCATTATAATACTATAAACCTACTATGTCAATATGTTTTATTTGAATAACGCCTCCTGAGCACTGGAATTACGTCTA
>CADBNQ010000128.1 GCA_902796045.1 uncultured Lachnospiraceae bacterium
CATAGCGGGCATACTCCACAAAGCCATCCCTGCTGACCAGGTCCAGAAAGTCCTTCTCAGTCTTGAAAAAATAATCCCTGCCGTCTATCTCTCCTTTTCTGGGTTTCCTTGTCGTGGCCGATACAGAAAGTTTGTATCCGTATCTTTCGGCCAGGCCTCTGGATACTGTCCCTTTGCCAGCACCGGAAAACCCGGAAATCACTACCAGTCTACCTCTTTTTTCCATACACTTTCCTCTTTCAATTCTGACATCGGGCAGTGATCGTCTCTGTCGTCAAAGCTGACAGGACGATATGGCCGCTCTCCATGATCAGAACGGACCTGGTTCTCCGCCCGCAGGTCGCGTCAACTGCCTTTCCCTCATCTCTGGCAGTCTGGATCATCCTTTTGATCGGTGCCGCGTCCGTAGCCACCACGGAGATGATCTTGGCACCGTTCACCATATTGTTAAACCCTATATTGATCAGTTGAATCATAACTCACTCGATATTCTGAACCTGCTCACGGATCTTCTCGATTCCGGTCTTCAGTTCGATGGCACAGTTGGCAATATCCATGTCGTTGGACTTGGAGAGGATGGTGTTGGCCTCACGGTTCATCTCCTGGGCTATAAAATCAAGCTTCCGCCCGATGCCGCCTCCGGTGCCAAACTCCTTTTCCATATTGGCTATATGGCTCCGGAGCCTGACTGTCTCCTCATCCACGCAGACCTTGTCCGCATAGATCACGACTTCAGCTGCGATCCGGTTTTCATCAATACCGGTATCTGACAGGAGTTCATGGACCTTGTCCTCAAGCTTGGTCCGATACTGGGCAAGCACTCTGGGGTAAAGCTGTTCGATCTTCGTGATGTTCTCATTCATCTCGGCAAGCTTCCCTAAGATGTCTTCCTTCAGATGACAGCCCTCCAAAAGCCTGCTCTCGGAAAACTTCTCCAGAGCCTGCTCAAGGGCTCTGATCAGATGGGCTTCGATTACGGCCACATCAATCTCTTCCTCTGTCAGGGTCAGGACTTCCGGCATGCGGGCAATCCTCATGACTGTGACATCATTGGGAATACCCAGCATGTCGGAGAGGTCTGAAAAGGCCCGAACATACTGCCTGCTTACAGTCTCGGACACTTTAAGCCCGATAGAGTGTTCACTCAGATCCTCATACCCTATAAAAACATCCAGCTTGCCCCGGCTTACAGATTTCTTGATCAGTCCTCTGAGTTTATTATCAAGGCTGTTCAGCTTTCTCGGAAGCTTCATATTGATGTCACAGTATCTGTGATTGACCGCTTTGATCTCCACAGTCACCCTGCACTCATCTGTTACAACCTCACCGCGGCCAAAGCCGGTCATACTCTTTATCAATTCTATCACCTCTTAGATACTATCGGCCGGCAGCTGCCGGCAGCTCCACATTCTGGCCTGTATTATATCTGAAATCAGAACTTTCGTCAATCTCTACCCAGCGTATTTACCGCCGGCTTTTCCCTCTCTTTCCTCCAGATCCTTCCTGAGACAGGTCAGATAATGAAGAGTCACCCCTCCCTGTCCTGTCACAAAATACCCAGGATCCAGCTCTTCGTATTTAAAATGTTTTAATCCGCCTTTCTTCATCCTCTCCCAAAAGGCCATCATCTCCGAAAATCGCAGATAATAGCAGTCCTGCCTGTGGGAAAAGTAGATGAGCAGAAAGCTTATCCCTTTCTGTTTTTCAAAAGCTTCCATAAATTGCACCTGGTGTTCATGCAGGTTCTGCAGAGGGAAGCTGTCTGACGCACATTCCTTGGCGTCAAAGCAGACAGGAATACCCTGAACCACGCCGATGTAATCCACGGTGCTTTTCTTATCAAAATAAGCCAGGGTGATATGACGGCTGTCCTTGTCGAACTGTACCGGTGTGATCGGCGTTGGCACCTTCTGTATCAGGGCAAGGTTCTTTTCCCGGTATTTGCTGTTTGTATAGTTGACCAGTTCCTCAAGCAGGCTGCCCCTCAACCCTCTCGTATGCCAGGTTCCCATCAGCGCTCACTCCTCTTCCTTTAGTTCAAGCCCGTAAAGCTCAAGAGCTCTCATAAAGCCCCCGGGCACTTTATCCTTAATATGTAAACCCCGCAGGCTGCCGGCTTCCTTCCCGCACTCTTCCGGAATCACCAGCTCACTGCTGTGCAGCTGCTGACAGCCCAGTCCAGCTCTCACAAGATGCCTGTTTGCCTCCGGATCACCGTATTTGGCATCTCCCAGGAGGGGATATCCTGCCGATGCAAGGTGGGCACGGATCTGATGACTCTTCCCTGTGATCAGGCGGACCTTCAGGAGACTTGCCCTCTCATTGTGATCCACTGACCGGTACCAGGTCTCAATGGGGGCGGCATTCGGGACCGGCCGGGAATAGACCTTTACCATGTTGTCCCGGCTGTCTTTTTTCAGATATCCTCGTAGTTTCCGTGATCCGGTCACCTCTCCTCTGACAATGCACAGGTAGTACTTTTCAAGTGCCCGGTTCTTCAGGAGAAAAGAGAGTGACTGAAGCCCTTTTACAGTGATGCCGCACAGGACGATCCCGCTGGTATTGCGGTCAAGACGATTTGCCACCGAAGGCCGGAATACACAGGAGACCTCCCTCCCCTTCATGATCTCTTCCCTCCAGTAGTCCAGGAGATAATCGTTTAAAGAGTCATCTCCAGGCCTTGCCTTCTGTGTCAGCATGCCGGCAGGTTTGTGCAGGATCAGCACATCCTCATCCTGATATAACAGTTTCACCTGATCCCGCAGACCCTTATGCCCCGAATCCGGCTTCCCGGGTCTCACAGCAGGGGAGATACCCTTCCCTGCCGTTCTGCCTGCCCCGAACTTCTCCATGGTTTCTTCGGAAAAGTATATCTGAATCCGGTCCCCTTTCTGTAACCGCTCGGAACCAGCTGCTTTTTCCCCGTTCAGCTTGATGTTTTTCTTTCGGATCATTTTGTGAAGAAAGCCCGATGAAGCTTTGGGAAGAACCCTGCTCAGATATCTGTCCAGCCTCTGCCCGGCTTCCTGTACGGTGATGACCAACTCTCTCATCGTTTCTCTACCCTGTAGTAATCTGACATCCTGTTTCCTATAAAAACCTTAAGATCAACCGGTGGGGCAGCAGCTTGGCTGCCAGAAAGAAAGCCTGCATGGCCGGACCGTAAACGGACAGTTCCTTCCCGGCCTCCGCATCCCTGATTGCTTTACTGACCACCTTCTGCGGATCCGCCATGACCAGCCTCTTATAGGCCGGCAGAGACTTATGCCGGGCTGCCCTGTTAAAGAACTCTGTCCTGACAGCCCCCGGACAGACAGCGGTCACCTGGATCCGGCGGGGAGCAAGCTCCCTTCTCAATGCCCGGACAAAGCTTAAGGTAAAAGCCTTGGAAGCCGCATAGACGGCAAACCCGGGCTGGGGCAGAAAGGCAGCCGCACTTGCCAGATAGATCATCCTGGCACCACTCTCCATATAGGGCAGAAGGATCTTTGTCAGCTCTACCAGACTCCGACAGTTGATATCCACCATCTCCGTCTGTTCCTCAAGAGGAATCTCGCTGATGCTTCCCATAACACCAAATCCTGCACAGTGGACCAGAAGGCCGATGCGGGGGTCTGCTGTCTTCAGTGTGCTGTACAGGGTCTGCATGTCCTGTTCCTTCAACAGATCCAGGGGGAGAAGGCGGAACTTCTGCTTCCTGTACC
The DNA here is from genome assembly GCA_902796045.1 of uncultured Lachnospiraceae bacterium. Taxonomy (GTDB): domain Bacteria; phylum Bacillota; class Clostridia; order Lachnospirales; family Lachnospiraceae; genus Anaerobutyricum. The sequence continues at coordinate 3,705 of CADBNQ010000128.1, forward strand.
GTTTCTCCCACACAGCAAGCCGCTGCTTTCTCCTGGCAATCAGCCAGAGTTCATCATATTGTTCCCCTTTTTCCAGAGTCTGACGCACAAACTCCTTTCCCATCCCCGAAGAGGCACCTGTGATGATTGCGATTCTCATGCGCTGTTCCTTTCTCTTATACGATATCTCATGACTTCTTTTTTTTATGGATATTGCGGATTGGCTTTCTTTTTGTCCGCATCTTCCTGTCGTCCTTCTTTGAAGGCCCTTCTTTTAATCTTTCTCTGTCCTTCCCGCCTTTCCTGCCTTCAGGGCGTATGAGACAGTCCTTGTCGTAACCGATCAGGTCCTTCCGGCCTGCTCTGATCAGGGCCTTTTTCACAATCTGATAGTTTTCAGGATTGCGGTACTGGATCAGAGCTCTCTGCATCCTTTTCTCCTGCATGGAGCGGGGGACATAGACCGGCTGCATATTCCTGGGGTCAAGCCCTGTATAATACATGCAGGTTGAAATGGTCCCGGGAGTCGGATAATAATCCTGCACCTGCTCAGGCATATAGCCGAGGTCACGGATATACTCTGCCAGGGCAACGGCTTCCTTAAGACCTGATCCCGGGTGGGAGGACATCAGATAAGGGACAAGATACTGTTTTTTCCCAAGTGTCCTGTTCATGCTGCGGTATCGGTCTGCAAATCTCTCATAAACAGCATGTTCCGGCTTCCCCATCAGTCTGAGCACAGGCTCACTGACATGCTCCGGAGCCACCTTCAGCTGCCCGCTGACATGGAAACTGCAGAGTTCCCGAAGAAAGTCCTGGTTCTTGTCAGCCAGGACATAGTCGAATCTGATCCCTGACCGGATAAAGACTTTCTTCACACCGGGCAGTTTTCGGAGTTTGCGCAGGAGGGCTATGTAGTCCTGGTGATCACACAGCAGATTAGGACAGGGCTTCGGAAAGAGACATTGCCGGTCCGTACAGACTCCTTTTGCAAGCTGTTTGCTGCAGGCAGGATGCCTGAAGTCTGCCGTGGGTCCACCTACATCGTGGATATATCCTTTGAAGAGGGGATGCCTTGTCATCTGCTCTGCTTCCCTCAGTATGGACTCATGGCTTCTGACCTGGACACGGCGGCCCTGATGAAAAGAGAGAGCGCAAAAACTGCACCCTCCGAAGCATCCCCGGTTGCTCACAAGAGAAAACCTTACCTCATTGATGGCCGGTACGCCGCCCTGATCCTCATAGCAGGGGTGGCTGTCTCTCATATAGGGAAGGCTGTAGACATGGTCCATCTCATCTGTGGTCAGGGGAAGCGCAGGCGGGTTCTGTACAACATATTCCTTTTCCCGGTAGGGCTCCACCAGTCTCCTGCCTGTGACTGCATCTGTATTGATATACTGGCAGTAATAGCTTCTGGCATAGGCCTCACGCGACCCGCTGATTTCCTCCCAGGAGGGCAGCAGGTCCCATTCTCCTGAAAGATCGGACAGGTCCTGACATTTAAAAACCGTTCCTCTCACATAGGTAATATCCCTGACATGGATGCCGGCGGCCAGCGCCTCCGCGATCTCTAAGACAGAGTGCTCTCCCATGCCATACATGAGAAGGTCAGCTCCGCTGTCCAGCAGAATGGACCGTCTCAGCTTATCACTCCAGTAATCATAGTGGGCCATCCGCCTTAACGACGCCTCGATGCCCCCGATCAGGATGGGGACGGTCTTAAAGGTCCTTCGGATCAGGTTGCTGTATACGATCGTAGCCCGGTCGGGCCTTTTTGAATACTCTCCTCCCGGTGTGTAGGCATCCTGGTGTCTTCGTTTCTTTCCGGATGTATAGTGATTCACCATGGAATCCATGTTCCCTGCGGATACCAGAAAAGCCAGCACTGGTTCTCCGAAGATGGCGATGCTCCTGTCATCCGTCCAGTCCGGCTGGGCGATCACTGCCACCCTGTAGCCTGCATCTTCCAGCAGTCTGGTAATGATGGCCATCCCGAAACTGGGATGATCAACATAGGCATCTCCGGAGACATAGACGAAATCAGGGCGGTCCCAGCCCAGATCTGTCATCTCTTTTCGATTGATCGGTAAGAATCTCTTTACTCTATCTGTCATTTTGCGTCACTGTCTTCTCCATCCGGGCGGATACTTGTTTTTAATCCTGCCTTTCCCTGCCTTTCCCCAGCCAAGCGGATAATCCTCCACGCAGACCAGGCACCATCCATCATCGACAGACCCTTCAATAGTCTCACCCCTGAGATACCTTGTCAGCCTCATATCCTCGGGAGAAAGCTTCAGGCAATTATCAAAGAGCTCAGGCCGCAGGGCCAGAGCCAGGGCATGCCCCGGTTCGAACCGTTTCTTTTTGCAATCTCCCAGGTGGAGGCCGGAGCTTACCATTCTGAGTCCGGCCATGTCTGGTGCTTCCCGCGGCAGAAGAAAGACCCTTTCCTCTTTTTTGAACAGCCGGTCGGAAAAACCGGTCTTTTGTACCTCTCTGATTATTTCCAAAGCTTCGCCCGGAAGCTTCTCATATCGTAAGTGTCTAAAAAAATCTCTGCATTCGTCAGGCAGCCTGTCCCTGCCTGAGCAGGTACGGATAGTCCTGGCAATGACAGGCCGGTCAGGATCCGGGGACCCTGTTTTTCTTAAGAGGGCTGCAAACTGTCCCTCTCCCTCCACCCGGTGATGCCAGAATCTCCTGCAGCAGCACAGGCTCTCCTCCTTACTGAGGCTCCACTCAGGATGTCCCCTGTCTACGCCGGGATAATCCGGAAGTGGAAGGAGGGAAAAACTGCCGTCCGCAGTCAGTGTTTCTGCCACCTGTTCATTCTCCTCGGGGGAGTAGGTGCAGGTGGAATACATGAGAAAGCCGCCTGGCCGGAGCATTGCCGCTGCCAGAGCCAGCAGGTCCTTCTGCAGCCTGCTGTAGCGGCCAGGTTCGTCCGGGTCCCAGCTCTTCATCATCCCGGGATCTTTTCGGAACATCCCCTCACCTGAGCAGGGGGCATCCACCAGGATTTTGTCAAAGTATTCAGGAAAACGGGCGGAGAGCTTCTCCGGGCTCTCACAGGTGACCATCGCATTCGTGATGCCGGCCATCTGGATATTCTTCAGCAAGGACCGGCATCTGGAAATGCTGATGTCATTGGAGACCAGCAGTCCTGTTCCTTTCAGTTTTTCTGCGATGGCAGTGGTTTTGCCGCCGGGTGCCGCGCACAGATCCAGCACCCTTTCTCCGGGCTCCACCGGCAGAAATCCGGCCGGTGCCATGGCACTGGGTTCCTGAATGTAATAGAGGCCTGCATGGTAATATGGCAAAAGAGACAGCCTCTCCTCCCCGTCAAACCGGGCACCGGAAGGACACCAGGGAACCGGGCGCAGGGCCGGAGCATCCTGCGTCAGAGATTCAAGCCGGCGGAACAGTTCCGCCGGCTCTGTTTTCAATTGGTTTACCCTGAACGCCTGCCCGCTTTTACAGTCAAAGCTATTCAGAAAGTTCTCGTAATCCTCTTTCAGGAGCTGTCTCATCTTCTCCTGAAATCCCGGGGGAAAATCCATCGCTCATTAACCTCTTTGTCTAGAGACTTTGTGCCTGAAATCCTTCGGCAATCACATCCAGCTGTCGGGAAAAATGCTGCAGTTTTCCCATATCCTCTGTCAGATAAACCTTGTAAAACTCTTCCTGTATCCTGGAAACCTCTCCTTTGTTGGCCACCTTGTAGAGGTTCTGTATATTATTCAGGATATCCTTAATCAGGTTCTCTCTGATCTTATTGGTATTCTGGGCGTCCATGATCTCATCCCTTACATCAGACATGGCACGGTCCAGTACGATAATAGCCTCTGAGGCATCGATCAGTTTCTTCTGGATATGGTCCGGGATATTATCCTTATACTTATACTGGAGTGAATGCTCGATCGTTGCCCAGAAATCCATGGCCAGCGTCCTGATCTGGATTTCCGCATGAATCTCCTTCGGCCCCTCCATGGTATTGACAACATAGCTGATGATCATGTGATAACTCCGGTAACCGCTGGATTTCATATGGGACACATAATCTTTTTCCTGCAGCACATCCATATCTGACCGTTTTTTGATCATCTCAACAACACGGTCAATATCTTCCACAAACTGGCAGGTGATCCTGATCCCGGCTATATCTTCTATCCTCTCCTCAAGCTCCCCTAAAGAGATATCCTTCCGGTACATCTTGTCGAGGATACTGTCAATGCTCTTGACTCTTCCGATGACAAGTTCGATGGGCGAGTACAGACCTTTATTGTTATGTTCTTCAATGATGTGTTCGAACTTTACAACCAGTTCATCAACAGCCAGCTGGTATGGATCAAGGAGTTCTCTCCATATCTGTATCTCCATATCTCCACCTCCTGATTATATCATATTCCATCAGAATCGTCCCTGGTATTCCACGCAGGCGGAACAGGGCCATCGTCATCAGTCTCGATACCGGGATCTGCCGGCAGATCCTCTCCCATGGCTGCCTGGACAGCCAGCTGATCACACCGCTCATTTTCCTTGTTCCCGGTGTGCCCCTTCACCCAGTGGAAAGAGACCTCATGGGGGGCGGCCGCCTTCAGAAGGCGCATCCACAGGTCAATGTTTTTAACCTCATCCTTCCTCCCTTTCCTCCAGTTCTTCTTCTGCCAGCTGTCAATCCATCCTTTATTAAAGGCATCCACAATATAGCGGGAATCTGAGTACAGATCTACCTGGCAGGGTCTGATCAGAGCCTCAAGTCCGACGATCACTCCCATCAGCTCCATCCGGTTGTTGCTGGTCTTCCTGAAGCCTCCGGAATACTCACGGCGGTGGACAGTCCCACCAGGGTCAACATACAAAAGGACAGTCCCATAACCTCCCGGGCCATCAGGATTGCCTCTTGCTGAACCATCTGTATATATTGTCACTTTCATTTTATTACTCTTTCCTTTATAATGTGATATCAGGG
>CADBNQ010000129.1 GCA_902796045.1 uncultured Lachnospiraceae bacterium
GCTTGACTATATCGTGGCTGTCCCCCGGATGGCTTTGTACATGGAGTACAGCACAAGGATCTACAACATTTACCTGAGATATATCGCTGCGGAAGATATCCATGTCTATTCCATCGATGAGGTGCTGATTGATGCTGCCGGTTATCTGAACACCTATAAGATGACTGCCCATGAGCTGGCCATGAAGATGATACAGGAAGTCCTGTCTGAAACAGGGATTACTGCCACAGCCGGGATTGGGACCAACCTGTATCTGGCCAAAATCGCCATGGATATCGAAGCCAAGCATGTAGAGCCGGATAAGGATGGCGTGCGGATTGCAGAACTTGATGAGATGAGCTACAGAAAGCAGCTCTGGAATCACAGGCCCCTGACAGACTTCTGGCGGGTTGGCGCAGGTTATGCCCGGAAACTGCATGCACATGGGATGTATACTATGGGTGATATAGCGAGATGTTCTCTGGAGAACGAAGACCTGCTCTATGACCTTTTCGGGATGAATGCAGAGCTTCTGATTGATCATGCATGGGGATGGGAACCCTGCACCATGGATCTGGTGAAATCCTACCAGCCAGAGAATAATTCCATGGTGGCCGGACAGGTCCTGCAATACCCTTATGATTTCCACAAAGCCAGGAATGTAGTCCATGAAATGGCGGAGGCAGCGGCCCTTGACCTGGTAGCGAAGAAGATGGTCACAGACCAGGCAGTCCTCCTTGTCGGTTATGACAGGGAGAGCCTCAATGATCCTGCTATAAGAAAGAAATACAAAAACCGGATGAAGGAGGACCGTTATGGCAGGATGGTCCCCAAACACGCCCGAGGAACAGCTAATTTTGATCAGGCTACTTCTTCAGGGCATAAGATTTCCGAGTCAGTCCTCTCCCTCTATGACCGGATTGTGGACCCGGATCTTCTGATCCGGAGGATGTCCCTGTCCTTAAACCACATCCTGCCGGAACGCAGTCAGGAGGCAGCCCCGCCGGTTTATGAGCAGCTGGATATCTTTACGGATTATGAATCTCTGCGGAAGGAAAGGGAAAAGAAAGCTGCCGATGCCAAGAGGGAGCGGAAGCTTCAGGAAGCCATGATCTCCATCAAAAGAAAATATGGAAAGAACGCGATCCTGAAAGGGACCAACTTCAAGGAAGGGGCCACAGGCCGGGAGCGGAATGAAACAGTGGGAGGGCATAAAGCCTGATCCTGAAATATTCCGGAATCACAAAAAACAGGAGATCAGTGATGATCTCCTGCAGTGGCAGGCTCCTGGCTGTCCGTTTTAATCAGGCTCTCCAGAGTATTAAACAGGGCAGGCGGTTGTATTGGTTTGCTTAGATGCGCATTTAGTCCGGCCTGCAGGCTGCGCTGCACATCCTCATCAAAGGCATTTGCTGTAAGGGCGATGATGGGAATGGTCGCGGCATCATCCCGGCCCGACGCACGGATGACTCTGGTTGCCTCAAGTCCGTCCATCTCCGGCATGCGCATATCCATGAGTATAGCATCATAATATCCCACCGGGCTTTTGTTGAACATTTCTACAGCAATACGGCCGTTTTCGGCGACATCCACATCTATCTCCCTCATGGAGAGTATCATGACCATGATCTCAGCATTGACGACCATGTCTTCTGCAAGCAGCAGATGGCGTCCCTTAAGGTCAGCCCGGTTCTGGATCAGGGCTTCATTTTTCTTCTTGAAGGCTTCACGGAACTCATCCAGAACACTTCCGGCAAACAGAGGCTTTGGAACGAATGTATCTACCCCGGCCTCCCTGGCCTCCTCCGCGATGTCATCCCAGTTAAAAGAAGTGAGAATAATGATAGGTGTTTCGTGCTGCACGATCGACCGAATCTGGCGCGTAGTTTCTACACCGTCCATGCCGGGCATGCGCCAGTCGATCAGAATCAGGTCATAATTGTCCCTTCGGGCATGATGGAGACGCACCATGTCAATGCCTTCCTGGCCGGATTCCGCGACGTCGCAGTTTATACCGACCTGTCCCAGTACAATCTGGGCATGTTCCAGGGCAATCGGGTCGTCGTCTATCACCAGTACGCTCATTTCATGTGGTTTGAGGTCACCCTCTTTCATCTCCGAGCTTTTCTTGTCGGATTCCCCCAGCGTGACAGATACAGTAAATGTAGTTCCGGCACCCTTCTTGCTGTCCACATTGATGCTTCCGTTCATGAGTTCGACGATGCTCTTAGTGATCGGCATACCCAGTCCTGTGCTGCCGTATTTATTAGTGGACGAAGAATCCTCCTGGCTGAATGGATCGAAAAGATGTGGCAGGTATTCCCTGCTCATGCCGATGCCGGTATCTGAGATAATAAAACGGACCGTAGCCTGGCCGTCAAAACGCACGCCTTCCTCAATCACAAAGCGGATGGAACCACCCTCCGGGGTAAACTTGACGGCATTGCTCAGGATATTGATCAGCACCTGCTTCAGCTTCATGGCGTCGCCGATATAGTAAGCGTCAATATTTCCCTTCATCACACAGTCATAGTGCAGTCCCTTGTCCCTGCACTGGCCGGCGACCATGGTATTGACCTGTTCAATAGTCTTGGCAAAGTGAAACTCTTCGTTCTTAATGATCATCCTGCCCGATTCGATACGGGACATGTCCAGAATATCATTGATGATCCCAAGCAGATGCTGGGCTGAGGCCCCCATCTTTACCAGGTACTCTCTGACCTTGTCCGTTACTGACGGCTCGTTCAGGGCGATGTTGTTGAGACCGATAATAGCATTCATCGGTGTGCGGATCTCATGGCTCATATTGGACAGGAATGCTGTCTTCGCCTTGTTAGCCTGTTCTGCCGCGCCCAAAGCTTCACTGAGGGCGTGATTTGTTGCCATGGTTTCCCGCATCTCTTCGTCGATATCAGTAAAACCGAGGCCGATTGCGTGAACAATGTGATCTTCACGGTCACCCGGATGACGCACACCTGCCATCCTCAGCATCTCATAGTATTCAACGTCATCCCGTCTGGCCAGGTATCGATAGGCAATGATATCCTGAGTTGCCAGGGCGGCACGGACATTATCCGGATCTACAAAGCGCAGGAAGCCCTCCTTGAATTCATCATCTACATACCGATGGCCATACTCGACAATACGGGCATGGTAGGGGAAATGTACCCCTACAGGTGTCTGGTGCAGGTCTTTCGGATCAGCGCGGTAGCATACGGCATCATCAGCATCGATATCCACATGGTACACACTTCGGTAATCCGACGCCATGGCAGTGATCATGCTGTCGAGTTCCTTCCTGTGCTTTTCCTGTGCAAGGATCTGCTCATGAATCTCCTGATCCCGGCGAACTTCCTCGTCCACATCAATAAAGCCCATGGTAACACCGATTCTGCCTCCCGGCATGCGTACCTTTCCAAAGTCGATGCGGTAATACCTTGACTCATTCTTGAGGGTCCGCAGGAATGAGACAGAGAAGGTATCCTTCGACTTAAACTGGTCCAGTATATAAGGAAGGCCTATCTGTTCCTGCATCCGCTCCTGATCCTCTTCGGCGACCATCGTGGCTACATACTCAGTTTTTGTTTCTGTATACCTGGCATGGCTCAAAGCATTGCGAATCGCTTCCATGTGGGCCTGGTCATGATCGCTATGGTAAAGAGAACATCTTTCTGTGTCGACATCGTTGATCAGCCAGACAGTATGGTAGGCATTTGTCATCGTCGCAATTACGGCATCACGGACAGCATAGTCCTCTTCCCGTCTCGCACGTTTTTCAGTAATATCAGAGATGAAGACCACATAGACTCCGCCATATGTTTTCGTTTCGGTATAGTGCCCGTAGTCATCCACCCAGCGTACGGCTCCATCTTTCCTGATAATCCGGTATTCTGCGTAATCCATCTGATCTTCGCTGCTGTCAATCTGGTGGACGATCGAGGCAGATATGTGACCATAGTCCTCCGGATGCACCATGCCCCTAAAGGTAAAGCCGGTGAGTGTTTTGAACTCTTTCAGATCTGCACAGCCATAGATGTCAAAAACGGCTTTGTTTGCGTATATCAGTTTTTCCGGTTCCTTCGCTGTATAGATGAAAAAACCGCCGGGCATGTGCCCTCCAATTTCTTCGATGATGGAGAGCGTCTGTTCATTCAGTTCAAAACCCCTGTTTTTCATAGATATTCCCCATTTTCCGTTAA
>CADBNQ010000130.1 GCA_902796045.1 uncultured Lachnospiraceae bacterium
AGCTTGGGAAGCTGATGTTCTACCATTGAACCACACCCGCACTTCTTTATACTGACTGAAACAGTCAATACAGCAACGGAATTATATTACAGCATTCCGTACAAAAAGTCAAGGTTAATCTGGTCTGGTTCGTCTCAGGATAGAACTCCTGTCACCTGAGACGAATCCGGGAATCTACAGATATTTTTTCATCCATTCTATCATCTGCTCAAAGGCCTCTTTGTTCAGGGAATAGATGATCCATTTTCCGCTTTTCCTGGCACGGACAACCTCTGCATTCATCAGTATCTTCATATGGTGGGACAAGGTTGACTGGCCAAAATCCATCTCTTCCAGCAGCTCGCTGGCATTGTATGGATGGTCAATCAGCATATCAATGATCTTCAGTCTGTTTTCATCTGACATGGCCTTGAATATTCTGGCCTGGACAATGTACTTCTTATTCATGAGCAAATTCTCCCTAATTTTAATATATCAGATTGATCTGCCCCATTAGATCTCCCATAATCCCTCTTTGTTCTCTGTAGTCTGCAATTCGATCCTGGTATCGGAATCCTTGATCCGGAGTTCCGGATTCCTAACGCTGACTCTGGAATATGGCGGGACAGATTTTGTCACAAATGCACCACCTGCCACGATCGACCCTTCTCCAATGACTGTCTCTCCTCCCAGGACTGTTGCATTTGAATAGATCGTTACATGATGTCCGATTGTCGGGTGCCGTTTCTTACCGGACAGATCCTGGCCTTTCCTGGTAGAGAGGGCTCCCAGAGTTACTCCCTGATAAAGCTTGACATAATCACCGATCTCTGTTGTCTCACCGACAACAACGCCGGTTCCATGATCAATGAAGAAATACTCGCCGATGACCGCCCCGGGGTTAATATCAATACCTGTTCGGCTGTGGGCATACTCGGTCATGATTCTGGGAATAAAAGGAACGTCGAGTTCATAAAAGACATGTGCTATCCGGTACACATATATGGCAAACAGACCGGGATAGGATACGATTACATCCTCTTCGCCTTTTGCAGCAGGGTCGCCGTCATAGCCTGCCTGGACATCTTTCATGAGCATCTTCTGGATCCACGGCAGCTTCCCGAAGAAAACCTCGCAGATATCATCTGCTTCCTTATGGATCTCGTCCATTGTCTTAGTGTCGTAGTCCCTGTAATAGAGGGCAGCGGAAATCTGGGTTTTTAACTTTCCGTAGACATCCGTCAGGAAATCTCCGATGAAAAATTCCGGTGTCAGTATTGTGATATTCTCATCACCAAAGAAACCGGGAAAGATGATTCTCCTTAAGCCCCTGACTATATGGATCACCATTCCTCTGTCCGGCAGACGCCGTTCCCCTTTGGATACGATATAATCCATGGTCTGACAGGTTTCAGACATCTCGCCTGCAGCTTTTAATATAATATCCTTCATAGAGCTCTTCATTATTGACCTCGCTTTTCGTGACGATTATATCAAATATCTATAAAAAAAACAACAAAAATCGAAATTTGTATAAAAGAATTTTATAAGCAGATTACAGCTGATCAAAGATAAAAATCTTAGAAGCCTCCTCCGGTCACATCCAGCTTTTCATCGTCATTGGTTGCCCTGCCTCCAGCTCCGCACCAGCTGCATACGACCTTCTCCGAGCCGTCATAACAGGTGATTTTTCCGCAGTTGCCGCAAACAAAACACTTTTTTGCGCCGCAGTAGGGGCAGCCGGGGTAGTCTTCATCTGTATAAAAGCTGCCTGTGAAATTTGTCTTGTCAAATCCTTCTTTTTCTGCTGTCTCTTCTTTCACAGGAAACGCCCAGGTTCTCACCCAGTCATTATCCTTCTTTTCTATCCTGATGCCATAAAGCTTCTGACCCTGATTGCACTTTGCCAGGATCACACTGGCTTCTTTTTTCATTGTAGAACCTCCTTGGTAAAATCTTCTGACCTGTAGATCAGGGCGATGGAAATATCATCGCCGCTGCCTTCCCGTGTCCTTTTTTCAAAATTCCTCTCCAGGCTCTGAAGGGTTCTGTCCTCATCCTCGAGCATCTTTGCGAGCAGACCATGATATCTCAGGAAATCTGCATCACTTGCGAAAGATTTGTAGAGTCCGTCTGTGGACACAAATACTGCTGAGGGGACGTCCTCTGAATACCAGTGTTCAAAATAATGCACCGCATCGGTATTACAGAGGGACGAGGTGTAGTTGGCGTGGGAGTTCCGGTCTTCTACCGGAATGAACAGCCTTCCTTTCCGGTCAAGGACAACAAAACCGCCGTCTCCCAGGACCAGACCGAAGGAATACCCGTCTGCAATCACCGCTGCCAGCACCGTACTGCCGTAGATTACTGCCGTGCGGAGCTTCCGTCCTCCTGCCTCTTCTATGGATTTCAGTTTGTCGGCCTCTTCCCGGGACAGGGGATTCTCCTGGTGATATACCTCCACCGCCTCCCGCCATTTCATGAGGATCTGTTTTTCCATCTGGGCAAGGATAAAATCAGGATGCATCTGGAACTGTTCTTTAAAATCCGGGCGCCCCATGTATTTGTCCAGCAGTCCTGTAGTAATCTTTACGGCCAGCCGGGAGCCGACCTCGCTGCGAAAATGCTTCTCACTTCCATGGCCATCCGCCACAACAGCGATTCCGAAATGGTCGGTGACATAATGTCCGGAGCAGTCCTGGCAGACAATGCCCCTTCTGACATGGCTGTCTCCGATGACCGTTGCATGTAACCCCTGCAGCATCCTACCAGCCCTCATCAAATTCAATATCCAGATCGCTCAGATCCTCCAGATCCTCGACGCCTAAGACATCCTGCCTGATTTCCTGTACCGCTTCGATCATCTGCTCTTTTTTCGCTCCGGCCACATCAGAGAGTTCTCTTTCTCCTGCCGTATCTGTGAGTGTCATGCTGGTGCTGCCGATCTTAGATGATGTGACTGCAATCTCTCTCACCAGTTTTTTCAGCATCTCTGCGCCAAAAGCCTGTAAAACCAGCTCCTCATCGTCCGTAAATTCATGGAGGACCTCAAGGTCAACACTGGATCCGATGGCCAGAGCGACCTTCAGGCCATACTTAAACCAGCGGTTTTTGCGCAGCATCTCAAATCCCTTTTTATAATTATCAGTAGGATAACCGTCCGTGATCAGGAAGATCACCGGTGCATAGGAAAGGGACGGTGAATGAAGGAAGGACTTGCGGGACAGCTTTCTGGACAGTTCTTCACAGGCATCGCCTAAGTCTGTCACACCATCAGCCGTCAGGTTCTTCCATGTCTGATACTCTTCAATCAGAACCGGTTCAGGAGTGATCCACTCCCAGCCGGAGGAAAAGGACATCACTGCGATCTTGACATCAGTTCCTGCCTCCCCTACACCAATCAGTTCCGGAAGGATTTCACCCATTACTTTATTCAGGGAATCAAGCTTTGATCCCTCCATGCTCTTGGATGTATCCACCAGAAAGAATATGACCATGCTTTTTTTTGCCGGAGGCATTGTCTCCAGAGGATCAATATCCGCAATATCAGCTTGTATGTATTTGCTGCTCATTCTCCTTATCCTCACTTTCCGAATAATCTATAGGCTGTATCAACTTGAGGCTCCAGTCCTCTCCCAGTTCAAATCTGATCCTGATACCGTTCCAGATGGGGATGCCCTGACCATTTCCGATCTCCCTGACTGTATTGTCAGGATAGGTGCCCCGCCAGGTTCCCCTGCTGACATTCTTTATGCCAAAGAGGCCTTTTTTCTGTCTGTTCTCCACAATCAGTCCTGTGACCGTATCTTTATCAAAGGGGTCTCTTCCTGTCTGGCAGGCATACAGTCTGCCGCCCTCCCTCAGCAGGATCTGGTCCATGCCATTGGTCAGCGGATAATAGATCCTGCCGCATTTGGGGCAGGCCAGGGTCCCGTTCTCCTTTTTCTTCAGGCGGCGTGAATAGCTTTTGTATCCGCAGAGACATATCTGATAATCCATGGCCATCCTGATCAGCAGCTGCTTCCAGTCCACCTCTGTCGGTCTCAGGTTAGAGAGAGTGCCCCCCTCTATAAATGCCCTCTGAAACATGCGGTGAAGCATGTCCGGATACTCATCCCAATAGCGGATCAGCTTATCCTGTATCCCTTTGACAGGCGTATTCTCTACTGGATCGATATCCATACAGAACTGTCCCTTCTCCGCCCGGTATAATTCTTTCTCCAATGGCGAAAGAAAGCATCTGTTTACCATCATTTTCCCCTCAAAAGGAGACCCTGTGTGAAAGAAATATTCAAACAGGAATACAGATAAAAAGTACCAGTCCGTTTCAGGTGTAAACTGCAGATCCTGCCCTTCTGCTGCCGCCTCTACCAGTTCCGGAGCCAGGAACTCGTTGAGAGTCAGGCGCCCGCTGTCTTCCTCAAGCCGGCTGATGGGCAGGGCTGTGTACGCTTTTACCAGATATGGGTCTGCTGCCTCTGTCAGTTCCCCGGTCTGAAGCGAGAAGGCAAAGAGCCCGGCTGCATTGCTCCCAAAGGCACAGCCGTCTTTGTGGATGTCCTCAAAAAAACGGACCAGTGATATGGCCCCCTGCAGCAGGGCGTCCATCGAAGAAAAATATGCGCTTTTCTCCGCCGTCCTGCCTGACTCCGGGTCTCTTACTATCCTCTTTTCGTCACAGATTTCAGAGAGAGAGGCAATGATGTTCGTTTCCTTTATCTCGTTCATGTCAATCCCCTACAGAAGAATCTCTGCTCTGATATCATCACCAAAATCAATCTGCAGCTCCTTCCAGATCGGCGCTGCTTTTCCTCTGATCACATCGCGCTGAGAGCCATCCGGGAACACGACCTTCCAGGACTTCCTGGAAAGGTTCTTAATCCCGTACAGGCCCTTTTTCAGACGGTTTTCGACAACCTCTCCTGTCACTGTCTCAAAATCATCGTTAGCCTTCTCTGTCAGACAGCGGTAAAGCTTTGCGCCCGGATGGAGATGGACTTCATAATCGCTGACACCCAGTGTATAGATGGTGCTGCCACAGTTTCTGCAGACCAGGGTATGATCTCCCTGACAGTCAAACACAGAGGAAAAGGCAGTCTTTCCACAGCTGCAGTGCACGATATCAAGCTTCAGCTGTATCAGCATTTTTATCCAGTTTTTCTCAATAATACGGGCATTAGGCTCCTGGATCCCATAGGTGAAGGACATGGTAAAGGCCTGACGGATAAAATCAGGATAAATCTGCCACAGCTTTATGACATTGTCATGAACCCCGTTCACCGGCCGGTTCTTAGCATTGTTGGGATCGTAGATAAATACAGGGTCTTTGCCATAATGAATGAGATCATTCTCCTCTGTCATGACCACACACTTTAAGACCTTGCTGCCTTCCAGAGGATCACCCCTGAAAAAAAGCTTAAACAGCACAACAGCCAGTGAATAGCGGTCTGTCAGCACATTAGGCTTGGAAGCGCCTCTGACAACCTCCGGAGCCATAAATCCGGGCATGCCGCCGATTCCGAAATTCTCCCCGTCGGGTGCCACATTGTCACAGTCACACACCAGGACATCCCCGGTCTTTGTATCAATAAAAAAGCCCCCGTCATTCAGGTCCTGATAGCTTTTTCCGGATAAGTGGAGTGACCGAAAGGCTTTCACGATATTGATGGCTGCTGTCAGCATGACGTCCAGAGAGGCAAAGCGAACTTTCCTCTTTCTGGCAGGCTGTCCTTTCACAGCCGGCATCTCCCACTTGTAGCCGTTGTAGATGTCCGTAAAGGAATCGTAGCCCCGCGGAGCCAGCTGCATCAGATAGCCGAATGCGCCATTTGGCTTCTGCTTTGTGATAAAGAGGGGCCAGATAAATCTTTTTCCGTCTTCGGGAGCCCCATCCTCTATGTTCTTTCTGAGATTCTTGCGAAAGGCTTCCGGATTCCGTATCCTGCTGATAAAATACCACTTCAGGGCATACTCCCTGCCCCGGTAGCGGACCTGATACACGATACCCTGTCCGCCTCTTCCCAGCTCCCTCTCGACTACGGCTTCCCCGCCTGCTTCAATCTGCACACGTTCTCTGATCTTTAACTCTCTCATATCACAATATTACCATCCTTCGTCATAATCCACGGCATCAGGATCCACAGCTTCCCCGAGGATATCTCTGGTTCCCATCCTGATCTCTTCCACCAGCACCTGCTGCTTGGCATGAGCTGCAAGATCTTCCTGAGGAGCTGCCGGGCCCGGGCTCTTAACTGCAGGACTCCCCTCTGCCAGGCTCCGGCTCTGCAGCATGGGATTGGCACTTGCCCTGTCAACCAGAGCGAGGCTGCGGCTTCCGATCTGAGAGGAGGTCACGGCCATCATCTTAATGAGCTCACGAAGCTGGTCTGCGTTCTTAGCCTGTACCGCCAGGTCATCGTTGCCCGTGAATTCACGGAGAACGTCCATATTCACCTGGGAACCGATTCCCAGAGCAATCTTTAACCCGTGCTGGAACCACCTGTTCTCCTGAAGGGTAGAAAGGCCTTTCTTCCAGTCATCATTGGGAGATCCGTCAGACAGAAGGAAGATCACAGGGGCATAGGACAAAGAAGGCGCGCTCAGAAAAGCGCTGCGGGACAGTTTCCTGGACAGCTCCAGAAAGGCATCCCCCATAAATGTAAGACCTTCCGCCTCAAGCCGGTTCCAGTACTGGTACTCTTCGATGCGGACAGGCTCCGGAGTCACCCATTCAACCTGGGTCGAGAACTTCATCACGGCGATCTTCACATCCGTCGAAGCCTCCCCGACACCGATCAGGGAGGGCAGCAGTTCTTCCATTGTGCTGTTCAGTGAACCGATTTTGGTCCCCTTCATACTTCCTGAAACGTCAATCAGGAAAAAAATCGTCATACTCTTCTTTGCCGGCTCCATGACATCCAGAAAATCACTTTCTCCAGCCTGAGATGCCACCGACACCTGGTCGAGAGAAGCATTATAGCTAAGCCGGTTCTTGCTGACAATAATGTCATCATCGTCAAACTGATTGAGGTCAATCCATTTTGGCATATCTGCTTTCCTCCTGTCTATATTATAACTGCTAACATTATACATGATTTTTGCCTATTTACCAAATAGTTTTTACACTTTGCTTTCGTTGATTTTACTTCGCATTGTAAAAGGAGCTGTCACGGCAAACAGCTCCTTTTTATAAATACCTGATTCAGTTATATTGGTTTACTTTACATTGTAGATATTGCAGGACTGGTTCGTCAGCCTGAAGGAAACGAACATGATCTGCATCTTCTGACCTCTGGACACCTTGATCCCTTCCGGTTCTCTGAAAGACAGGGCCTGGGCACCTTTAATGGTTCTGGCTGTCCCTGTCCGGCTCAGCAGATTCCAGGTCCTTATGATGGTAGGCTGGTATTTTCTGTGCTTGTCATAGGCAGCCAGGAAGGTTCTGGAAGGACTTCCCTCAATCGTGAAAATAAAGTCACCGCCGTAGAAATCAAAGCCCTGGAAATCTCCCGCCGTCCTGGGAAGAGCGACCCGCCTGATCGGCTTCTTAGGGTTGATCTTGGTTCCTCTGGTCAGTTTATAGGTCTGATAATACTGCTGTCCATTACTGGTATAGCGGACAGCCAGCTTTGTGCTGCTCTCATTGATGGCCGGGTAAACATTGGTCACATATTTGCCTCTGCTTCCTTTGCGGATCTTGTAGGTATAGGTCCCATGGCGGTAGAGAGTCTTACCCTTCTTATAGGGGAAACAGGTGATTGCCCTGGAGACATCGGACCCGGATGCCGCATTGCTGCCTGTCCATAGATAGGTCTTCCCGTTGTAAACAGAGCAGTCCAGATTGGTGGCATGTCCGAAATACTTCAGATTCATATAGTCTCTGGTGTAGCGCCCCAGGCCGTTATATTTGACCCTTGTGATTCTCAGGTTCCCCTTTTTGGGGTTGGTCATCTGAATATAGTAGTAATACTGTGAATCATAAGTATAAGACTGTATCCATCTCTTGGAAGCGAGCTTCGTAACAGTATGGACAACCTGCAGATCACTGCCGGCAGGCTCCACCGGTGTGATATCATTGACTACGTTTTTGTCTACAGACTCCTCGTAAGCAGTTGCACGAGCCTGAAGAGGGAAAAAGCTGATCCCCAGGAGAAAAAGCATGACATATGCAAGACTATAGAAGGCCCTGCGGCCGGCTGAATTTCTCATAATCCCAAGCTCCCTTCTGTCTCTTTATGTTTTATTTAATCAGGATTTTTATCTATTTTATCATAATTCTCCGAAAATGTACACAATTATTCATGAATTCGTAACATCTCTCTCCATTGCCTCCGGCATCTGCAGAGAGTATAATAAAAAAAAAGAAATGAGAGGTTCTATTATGAAGCTGCACAGAGTATTGTTGTTCACATCTATACAGATGGATATCACAGCTGTGGGGGAAGACCTGCACGTGCTTCTGACCAGTGACAACATCCCTTTTATAGGAAGTACTGTTTACGCCAGCCACCTGCCTTGCGCAGACGAGTCAGAGGACCAGTCTGAGCCTCAGCTTGACATCAGCTCGATCAGCAGGGTGGACGAACCCGGTGCCCTTTTCTGTGAATATACAGCCAGGACCCTGGCCGCCATGACCGGGCAGAATGTGCTGTGTACAGGCGGTATATTCACTGACTCCCCTACGGAGAGGGACATCAGTAAGCTCTATGAAAATATCGACGAGATGATCCGGGACTGGACTGTATTCTTCATTGATGATTAAGCCTGCTGCCGTCGCTCCAGCAAAAAAGATCCGGACATACAAAGAAGGAGCCGCCATGGCAGCGTCTCCTTCTCTCTTCTTTTATGATCTGGTCTCCGGCCTACTCCTCTTCAAGATAATTCATGTACTCCGAACGGGTCTCCATGTATCTTGACTGACTGATAGGAAGTTTCATACCGTTCTTTAAAACAATCTCATACTTCTCAAGCTGTGAAATATGCATCAGGTTGACAGCATAGCTCTTATGGCACTGTAGAAAATAAATACCATGCTCATACTGAAGGAAATCTGAAATCTTAAGGTTGATCGACTTCACAAGTCCGCTCTCCCCGTAGATATTAAGCTTACGCTTATCACTCTCTACATAGTAGATATCCCTGTAAGGTATAGTAAAAATCCCCTGCTTGTTAATGACCGTAAAAGCTTTTTCCTTAGACATATTCAGTTCATGCTGGGCTCTGTTCAGAGACTGCTTCACATGCTCTATATCCAGAGGTCTTCTCAGAACATAAACCGGGTCTGCACGGAACACTTCAAAAACATATTCGTTCAGCTCGGTAAGGAATATGATCCTGACCCCGGAATATATCTCCTGCAACCTCCTGGAATACTCTATGACCTCCATCGGATCTTTTTCAAGAGTAAGAAAAAGGATCTTATAATGACAATTCTTGCTGACATCCTCTTTCATCCTGCTGATCTGATCCCACAGTGTCAGCTGGTTGTTAGGGCAATTATCCTTGATGATATTAGATAATTGATACGCTACTTCCTTGTCGTATTCAAATATACCGATATTCATAACGCATCCCCTTCCTTAGTTTATATCTAGGGATAACTTTGTGATTATTTGTGTTATTCAGACCTGTCTTAGCTCCACTGGCCTGCGTGCACTTTTAACGTCACTATTTCTAATAAATTATATCATAGGGGATGTAAAGAATCATTTTTTAATTATGGCAGTTTAGCCCTTATTTATGACACCATTTTGCTTCCTTTTTTTCACAGCTTTCAGCAGAATTGATGAATGCGCAGGGAGGTTCAAAGCAAGAATACCCCGCTCAGTCTCATAGCGGATCCTCCTCGTATCGTATCCTTCCTCCGTGTTGATTATGACCTGTTCCATGGTCTCATCATCTGTCACTCCGGTCTCCCAGGCCGCAACCTTCAGACTGACCGCATCGTCTTCGGTGTTGATGACGATGACCATCTTCTCATCAGCGGTAAAGCGTCCGTAACAGAGTACCCTGTCGGTCCCCGGCAGCCATTTCAGAGACCCGCTCATCAGGGCTTTGTATCTCTTATGGATGGCAATCATGTCCCTGTGAAAGCGGATCATTTCCCGGTCCTCATGCCCCCAGGGATAAGTCCTCCGGTTGTCAGGATCTGTCCAGCCGGTGACGCCTGCTTCATCTCCATAGTATACAGTCGGAGCCCCCGGCCAGGTCATCTGGATCAAAACGGCCGTCCTCATAACGGCTTTATCTACCCCCTGATCTGCCGCTTCCGGACCAAGGGTGCCGGTCCTTCCCACCATCTGGTTCGTCCTTGTGAGGAAGCGTGAATGATCATGGTTGGACAATTCGTTCATGGAAACCATAACAGATGGATAATGCATCCTGGACATATGATAGATCATGGCATCCTGAAAAGCCTGGGTATTGCCCAGCAGATCTCCTCTTCTCTCGTCGCTGTGCTTCTCCATCCCGGTCAGCAGCCATGTCACAGGCTCCATAAAGGCATTATAATTCATGATCGTATCCCACTGATCGCCCTGCAGCCAGTCAGCAGGATCTCCGTAATGTTCTGCCAGAACGATGGCCTCCGGGTTGGCTTCTTTTACAGCTTTTCTGAAGTCCCTCCAGAACCTGTGATTCATCTCCGGGGACTGGCCAAGGTCAGCTGCAACATCAAGACGCCACCCGTCTACATTGTAGGGGGGTGACACCCACTTACGTCCGATCTCAAGGATATAATCATACAGCCTGTCGGAACCTTCGTAATTGAGCTTGGGGAGAGTCCTGTGACCCCACCAGCCATCGTAGTCATCGTTATAGGGCCAGCTGCCATAATCGTAAAACCTGAAGAAATCATGGTAAGGACTGTCTGCCTCCACATAGGCTCCTTTTTCATAGTCCTGCTGATACTCATAGATGCGCTCGGCATCCATCCATTTATTGAAAGAGCCACAGTGGTTAAAGACACCGTCCAGGATCACACGCATCCCTCTCTTGTGCACTTCCTCGACAAAGCGGGCAAAAAAGGCATTGCTGGCTTCCAGGTTCCTCAGGTCTGTCACCCTGTTGATATATCTGGCTGCATGGATATTGTCCCGGACATCGTCATCAAGCAATTCCCCTTCATCCACCACGATCTTCGCAAAATGGGGGTCTATGTAATCATAGTCCTGTATATCATATTTATGGTTGGAGGGAGAAACAAAAACCGGATTCAGATAAAGGACATCCACCCCCAGATCGCAGAGATAATCCAGATGATCCAGTATTCCCTGAAGGTCTCCTCCATAGAACTCTCTCACCCCCATCTTGGCCGGATATTTATCCCAGTCGGTTACCTTCGAGACATGTTCGTTGATATAGACATATTCGTGGTCCAGCACATCATTGGAGGGATCGCCATTGGCAAAGCGCTCCACAAAAATCTGGTACATGACCGCACCTTTTGCCCAGGCCGGTGTCGAGAATCCGGGTGTAAGCTTATAATTAAAAAACGGCTCCAGAATACGGCTGGGACCCTTTTTATTAAAATAGCACAGCAGACCCCCGGCTGACACCTCGTAATAATAATCCACCTGCTGGTCTCCAAGTACAATACTTGCTTCATAATAGTCAAAAAGGTCCGTCTGCCGAACTATCTCCATCCTGATCCGCTCATCTCCCATGCATACATGGACATGGTCCGCGTTATCTCTGGCCGTCCTGATCCGGAGGCGGACTGTATCTCCGGCTTCGGGTTCCATCGGGTCAACAAAGTTGGGACCGCCGTCCGTAAAAACTGCCTGCCAGTTCAGTACAGGTTTAGTCTGGTAAATATGGGTCATGAGCTTCTCTGACAGGGAAAGCGTTCCTCTTGTTCTCATCTTTTCATCTCCTGTGGAATATTTTTTTGCGTTTTTCTTAAAGTCCTTATGAATTTCGTCAGAATTTTGTGAGAAATTGTTGACAGAATGGTCACAATTACTGAGTATACTAATGGCATCAAAACAAAAACAACTTGTTTTGAGTTTAAGATTTTTTCATACTTTTCTCTCTTCATGATGGAGAAGCATCGAGAGATGCTTCTCCATTTTTATATTATAGCAAAGAGAGCTTTCTGTCCAGATATTCTGCAGCTCCCCTCTTGTCATCCTCATCAGGATGCTTCCGCGAAGACAAGTGTCTCTCATATCCCTCATCATCCAGATAATGTCTGTGGACCGCCGGCAGCTGTCTCCTTTTTTCCGTCCGCCTCTCATCGATCCTTCCGCGACAAAGATACAGACCTGCATATTCATTCTCTGTTTCTATCTGTTCTTTCACAGACCCGGCAACAGCCTGCCCGTATTCGCTGTCCGGATAACTCCCCATGGTACCAAAGGCCAGGACCCTTCGCCCCTGTATCTTTTTAAGAAAGTCCGCAGACCTGTCATCCAGGCCTCCCCGTCTGCACCAGAAGCACAAAAGCACCGGAAGGCCGGCATCATCTGCCAGATCTCTTTCCTGAATCTTTTCCACCTTATATAAGTCAGCAAGTTCATCTGCTATGGCCGTTGGCGAACTTAA
Organism: uncultured Lachnospiraceae bacterium; assembly: GCA_902796045.1. Taxonomy (GTDB): domain Bacteria; phylum Bacillota; class Clostridia; order Lachnospirales; family Lachnospiraceae; genus Anaerobutyricum. The sequence goes on from CADBNQ010000130.1 coordinate 12,523, forward strand.
GACCTTCGGGACATAGCCCTTTTCCAGAAGTCTCTCCAAAAGAATGCAGGCAATACTTTTCGTATTGCCTGTAATACTGGATACCCAGAGTATTATTTTTTTCTCTTTATTGCTCATTATTCTAATAAAAAACCTTTGCTATTCTATACTTTACACCATGTCTGCTTGCTTTTTTGTGGGACCTGTAGTAGATATCAATGCGGCGTCCCTTTATAGCGCTGCCTGTATCCTCGGCAGTGTAGATCCTGCTGCCGATCTGCACTTTAGACCCCAGTTTGATCAGGCGGGGATCCACTGCGATGGTGTGGTTTGCCCTTGGTTTCTTCCCGCTGGCTGTCGCATGGCCGGCCCATTTCCCGGCACATCGCCTGCAGTTGCAGTAACCTGTGGTCCTCACCCGCATCTTTATATAATTCTGGACCTCCACAATACACTCGTCCTCAATATCTGTTCCAGGGACCTTTGCAGTGACAACGGCTGTGCCGCCTTCCTTTCCGCTGATCTTTCCCTGCTGGCTGACCCTGACCACCCTGCTGTTGCTGGAAAACCAGACAATCTTCCTGCCGCCGGTATTATGTTGTATGGCCTTCAGGAATCTGGACTTGTTCTTCTTCAGTGTAACTCTCCTGCGGCTCATCCTGACCGAGGCCGTCTGTGCAGTCATGCTGCCGGGATGATTCCCGCCGTTGATCACCTGGGCGTGCAGAGGAACTGGCAGGAGGAATGATATTAACAAAAACAAAGACCAGAGGACTCTTACTATATTCTTTTTCATGACACAATCTCCGGGTATTACAAACTAATTTCATTCGAATATACTATCCTAATCATACCGGATAATTGTGACATAATTATTACTTTTGTAACATTTTCTTAATATATAACATCAGGGCAAAAGACGTTTTGATGACCGTTCTACTTTCTTGTAAAGACAAGAAACTTACTGAATATGTAATTCAGTACCAGAACAATAAACTGTATCAGCAGTTTCCCGATCCTGTCGTCGATATGTATGACCTCTGCCATAAACCATACGCCTCCCACCTCAATAACCATGGTGGAGAGACGGGCACTCACAAACTTGACAAACTCGGAAAAATGCTGACGGAATCCTCGTGCCTTCGACTCAAAGACAAACATTGAATTTGTAAAAAAGGCAAAGACGATCGCTACGGCTACTGAGATGATGTTGGCAGTAACGATATCAATCTTGAAGGCCATCCGCAGAAGATAATATACGCCCAGATTGACCAGGGTGGCCAGACCCCCGAAGAATACATAGCGAATCACCGCATTGTCCATGATCTTTTTTATCAGTTTCAATTCTGTGTCTCCTTTAACTCGATGTCTCTCCCGGTTTCCCCGTCTTCTCCGGGCCTTTCCGGGTCGTCTGTTGTCCTTGATATGATATACCTTGGCCTCTTCTTGACCTCATCGTAGATCTGGGCGATATAGTAGCCTATGATTCCCAGACTGATCATCATGATGCTTCCCAGGAGCAGGATCAGGAGGATGACCGTTGTGAAGCCCTCCACCGCATGTCCGCTGCAGTACCTGATGATCGTCTGCAGACCGAGTATCAGGGAAAGCAGCAGGGAAAACACACCTGCGCCGGTTACAAACTGCATGGGGAGAGAAGAATAGGCCGCGATATTGGTGACAGCATAATGGATCAGAGAGGAGGTAGACCATTTTGAGCTGCCGCTGTCCCTCTCCCTGATCTCAAATTCCACTGTCTTTGTCTTAAAGCCGATCCATGAAGACATGGCCCTGAAAAAGGTATTGCGCTCAGGCATATCTAAAAGGACCATGGCAGCCTTCCTGTCCAGGAGTTTAAAATCGGACGCATCCGACATGTCCATCCTTGTGGCATTCGACATGATCTTATAGAAAAGCCCTGCGCTGGCTCTGTGAAAAAGGCTCTCACGGCCGCGGTTTTTCTTGACCCCTTCGATGACCTCATAGCCCTGCTCCCACAGTCGATACATGGTGACCAGTGTTTCCGGGGGATGCTGAAGATCACAGTCCATGACTGCCATGCAGTCCCCGCCGGCACAGGCCAGACCTGCGAAGATGGCTGCTTCTTTCCCAAAATTCCTGGAAAAATGGATTCCTTTGATCCGAGAATCTGCTGCTGCGGCCTCCCTGATCCTGTCCCAGGTATGGTCTTTTGAACCGTCATCCACCAGCACGATCTGGTAATCGATGCCTTCCCCTGTCAGGATGTCCTTCAGGCTTGTGCAGACCCTCTCTATCATATCTTCTTCATTATAGGCCGGAATGACGACTGACAACACTCTCATCGTTTTAATACCCTTTTACTGGTCTTTGCGGCAGGCTCCTGCCCTGCCGTCGTCTGCTGCTACTGATACTGCTTCATGTATTCTCCGATATCCTTTTTCTTATATACTTCGGGCGTCTCCGCATAGATTTTCTTTCCATAGTCAGCCTGCTTCCTGTTGTTTTTCCATGTCAGCTCTGCGAAATGATGCAGTTCATCGTTGACATAGAAGGGCAGGCCAAGCTTTCTGTATCTCTCGACAGCCCTGAGATAGCCTTTCATGATGGACCGTATTTTCTCGATATCGCCCTCTTTTTCTGCCTTTCTCAGGTCGTCCAGCTTATCCCTGTAATAAAGGTAGTGATCGATCCGCTTGACACTCCGTCTGCCATAATAAAGATATCTGTCTGCTCTTTTCTTCCAGGGGGCATAGACATTGACCTTGTAATCTTTCAGGGCCCTTTCCTTTCTGAAAAGCTCCTTCATGTCGACGCCTTCCCCGGCAAAGAGGGTATAATACTCTGTATAGGGAGCTCCGTCATCCCAGATGATATTCATCAGGTCCATGGAAGCCAGAGGGGTCCCGGCAGTCTCTTTCCATTTCGCACCGTACAGGTCGGTAAAAAAGCCGCTGCTGTCCTCAGACACCGGGAGCATCAGTCCCTCAAAGGGCGTCCTTTTTGTCCTGAAGAGATAATCAGCCCTGATATTTTTCCTGAAATCCGCGAACCCTGTATCCTCGTCTCCCCTGATGATCAGGGTCCCGTTCTTTACCTTTCCCCGGTCACCCTCCAGTACACGCCAGATCCTCTCAGCCGCCTTCTTCCTGCCGAAAACCTTCAGGTAAAGCTCTGTCAGCCTGATGCATCTTGCTGTCCTTCTGGCTCTTTTAGACTGGTCACTCCTGTCGAGGATCCTTTTTCCGTTGAGATAGATCAATCCGGTTTCCAGAACCTCGGACACCTTGGATATGGGCTGTGTATAAAGAGGTATGATGGTGACAGCCGCGCCTGGCATGATATAGTCAACAGCATAGTTCTTCTCAAAAAGAGTGGTTGCCGTGTCAACATAGCGGACATGCAGGTACTGGAGGTCAGGATTGACAGAAAAATCTTCAAAGCCTCTGTCCTTCAGACCTCTTCCCTCCATAAGCTCCTTCAGCCTGACTATGTCTGCCGCAAGCATCATGATCTGGAACTGGTAGCAGCCGTCGACAAATGCCTGGTCCTTGAGGGCACAGCCGGCTGTCCTGCCGTACAGGGCATAGGGTATATGGTGGTCTCTGCAGGTTTCATCTATTTCTTTGATCAGTTGTATGATATGTTCCTGAAGCTTTCTCATATTATTTATTTCCCTCTTGGAGCTTAAGGGCCTCTTCCTTCCTGCGGATATCCAGCAGGAGCATTCCGTCATTGGATGTTTCTTTCAGCTTCGCATAGATGCTGGCTGCTTTCTCTGTCTGTCCCGACAGGTAACAGATATCCCCCTCAGCTTTTTTCATGTACATATCTTCTTCAGCCTCTTGCCTCAGCTGATCCAGATACCGGCTGCAGGCAGCCAGGTCCTCCGGCCCCTCTGCTGTTTCTGTCAGATACTGCAGATACCAGGTCTTTACTTCCCTTGACCCGGGGTAATGGACCAGAGCCCAGTCCAGCTCTTCCTTAGCCTTTTCATAGTCCTTATACAGAAGATACTTTTTGATGTTCCGGATATGGGCCATGTCAGATTTCAGTGCCGCCATCTTCTCTGTGAGCGGCAGGCCGTTCTCCCTTCTCAGCCAGAAGAGCCTGTCTATGGCCTTGCGGTTGTTCCGTATATGGAAGAGCAGGTACATGGCCGCGTATTCCAGATCATCCCCGATTGCAAAATGCAGACGCCAGTACAGAAGTCCCACATTCAGCTGTTTGGTAAAGAATCCATCGAAAACCCGGTCCAGAACCATGAGCCGGTCCCGGTCACCGGAGGCTATGATCTCGTCCACATCCAGCTGCAGCTCCCTGATATCACGTCTGAGCATATTCCTTGTTCTGATGGCCAGCGCTCTGTAGAAGCCGGTCTGGATCTGTGTTTCAAGATAGCCTTCCCCAACTTCGACATTTTTATACTTCAGCCTGTCTTCAAGCATCCTGTCCCTGTCAACAACCTCCAGGAAATCGTCCACATAGGCTCTGCAGGGGATGCCGGCATTGCTCATGATCGAATACTTCTTCGGCTGCGCAGGAAAGAGATTGTAGGAGTCACCGTAAAAGAGGGTGAGCAGGTCACCATACCCTCCCGGTATGGGAAGCATGTGACCTTCAAACATGGTTTCATGCACACTTTGGTATGCTTCTCTGGGAACAAGGGGGGTGGGGTCAAAGCCTCTCGCAGAGGCAGCCATCAGGGTATCACAGCCATCATACTCCCGGCCGAAGATCTCTCCCTCCAGCTTCCTGAGCAGGTTTTCCTTCCCGATCCGTTCTCCCTCTTCCTGATAATGCCTGATAAGGGACATCACAGATTCTGTCTTCCTCTTATAGTGCATATAGCTTTCATTGCAGTATTCATCATAGGCATAGAAGCGGTCAATGAAGGCTCTCCGCTCTTCCTCATCGGCAGGGATCTCGATCAGGCAGAAGATATCGATGGACTGTCCGCAATAGTAATCCCAGAAGTTGGTATGTCCTGACATCCTGCAGGTCTCAAGATCGATATAATGCCCGTAAACCGAGGGGAACTCCCGGTTCATCCGGTTATCACAGAAGGTTCGCGTCTTATGGTCGAGCTCCTTGATGCACACCTCCTTGAACTTATTATAGTTCTCCTCTGTCATGGAGATATCCACATCGGCATCCCAGGGGATAAAGCCCTCATGGCGCACTGCTCCCAGCATGGAACCATAGTCAAGAAAATAAATAATGTCATGTTTTCTGCAGAGTTCGTCGATCTCCAGGACCATTTTCAGCAGGTGTTCCTGATTCGCGTTCATTGCGTCTGTTTATCCTCCTGTACTCTATTGCGGAAAGTAGGAATGGAACATTCCCTTAAAAGTTTCCATATCATTCTTGTAGGTGATCTTGAGATTGATGACATTGGCACCGATCACCTTCATGGGTATTCCGTAGTGAAGAGCGATGGCTCCGGCTGATGTCATGCTGTCAAGCTCTTCCCGGGAGGCCCGGGTATAGATGCGGTAGAGGTCTCCGAACCGGAAAGCTTCCGGTGAAGCCCCGGATACGATCTTCTCTCTGGGGACAACCTTCTCCAGCATATGAGTCTCTTCGTTCATCTGGTAAACTGTGTCATACTGCCGCTGACCCAGTGTGGCACCGCCGCATTCTTTGACAGCCTGAATGATCTTTTCGTTGCCCTCCTCATCCACATAAGGATGGGTCGCATCGTGGATCAGCACGACATCGTCCTCAGCGGCAAAGTCTTTCATGGCCAGCAGGCCGTTCTTGACCGAGGCAGACCTGCTGTCCCCTCCGGAGGTGATGACAGAAAGCTTATGGGCCTTTAAGGTTTCTTTCCATTCTTCGACATAATCTATCCAGTTTTTATGGGTCACTATGACGATCCTGTCAATCAGTTCCGACTGATTGTAAGCATTTAAGATATAGGAGAAGATAGGCCGGCCTTTTACCTCGACAAACTGTTTGGGGATATCGGCGCCAAATCTTACACCGGATCCGGCCATCATCAGCATTACAATATTCATAATAAACCTCTTTCTTTACCGCTCACCGGGATCAGTGCCCGCCACTGATTCCTGTCCGCTGTCCTCCCAGGTCGCCCATCGCTTAAGCCGGTGGGCTACCTGCATATGTTTAGGCGGAAGCTGCATATAGTCACCGTATTGCATCTTCAGGAATATATCCGGACGTTTGGGAACAGAAACCTCTATGTTCTCAAACTTACCTCTCTGGTAGGGAAGCAAATCATTTAAATCGATATAGGTGTAGGTCGGCACAAAGCTTCCGACAGTGCGCAGGCCCCGTTCCCTGGCATGGCTGTTATACCTTGTAGCCGCGCTGATGTAAGCCCTCTGCGTGAGTGTCAGGTCCTGTTTCCAGTATTCTTTGAGAATCAGCTTCTGCTGATTGAGATACCTTTTCTCCTGTTCATTTCTCGGAACGCATTCTTCCTCAGGGATGGGCCGCTGCCTGTTGGCAATAAAGTGATGCTGGTCCGCCAGATCCCTGACTTCTTTGACGAAACGTTCTCTTTCTTCTTTATCATCCGGAAGGAAATCAAAGGGGAAGATATCCAGGCAGATGCCTTTGTGGAAATCTCTTTTCTCATTGTAGTCAGTGATATACTCTGTATCATCCAGCCTGATCTTTGAAAACAGGTAGGGGATATGGGGGTCTGTCTGCCTGGTCTGCAGGAAAAACTTCTCCGGCAGATGAGGGCCCGCCTCGTTAATAAAGCGGTCATAGTCAGCCCTGAGCATGGCCACATCGACATCATCATCCCAGGGGATGAATCCCTCATGGCGCATGTAGCCAAGCATGGTGCCTCCGCAGACAAAATAGCCGATGTTCAGTTTCCGGCAGACTTTGTCAAACTCTTCGAGCAGGATCAGATCCGCCCTCTGGATGCAGGATACCTGTCTCTCAAGCTCTGCGTCAAGGACCGGCTGCCATACGCTGGTATCTCTGGGGCAGTTGATCTCCATTCCCCTGAACTGTACCCTCTGCAGAGGGAAAAGAGCCTTTCCGGTGATGACCCTGCTCTTTCCGAAGGTAATCCACATATAGGAGTCCAGGCGGTCATCATCATTAAAGGATTGGGCCAGTTTTTCGACGCTCTGTGCCTCAGCAGCGGGATCTGCCTGCTTCATCCACTGTTTCTTTTCTTTACTCAGGGAACCGGGAAGTCTGACAGGCGTCTTCTGCTCGGTATCATACAATCTGAGTATCTGTTTGTAGTCTTCATTTCTGGGATCGATCTCATCCCTGAAGCCCTGATAGAGGTAGAAATCTTCGGGCACTTTGTCAAATGGCAGCAGCCTGACCCGTGCCTGGGAATACCGGCAGCCTTCCTTAGTCACATATTTGACATCAAGGGGATAGGCCCCGTTTCCATCCAGGGACTCACGCAGGGACACGCCATATTCATGACCTTTTTCGCGAAGCAGGCGGATAAAGGCTTCATAGTCAGTCCTGAGCAGTCCGATGTCCATATTTCTCTGACCGGACAGGGGCATGACATCATGATAGATCACAGCGCCGATCAGGAGATTCGACATGGCAAAATAGTCAATCTTATACTCCCGGGACATGTCATCTATAACCTTCATGACCTCTTCTCTTCTGGCTGCCAGATAATCCGTATATAACTGGTCCTCCTCTTCGTGCCAGAAGAATGGATTGCGGGGACAGGAAATGGTCTGCCCCAGTATCTCCCCCTCTTCCGGAGGGAAGATCTCATTGGAGGGCATGGAAATCACCTGGTCATCTATCATGACAAAAATCTGCTCCGTCAGCTCGCCGGGCCGGTCAAAGGTCTTTGCCAGCTGGTGCAGTTTCTCGTACTGGGTCCAGGACTCGTCCCGTCCTGCACTCTTGTAGCCCTGCCCCTTCTCATAGGCGATCTGCTGTTTCAGATTAGCCGCTGCCGTCTTTATCTTATTCGTAAAGGAAAGTTTCTTCTCATAGTCCGGGGGCAGGCTGTCAAAGGGAAGTACATAGACTGTTCCATCTCCCTGCTGAGGGAGAGAGGATTCATAACCCTTCAGACAAAAGCCTGTCTTCTGGCTGCGCACATAGGGATGTCTTGCTGTCGTTCTGATCAGAGTTACGCCTGAAGCAGGGTCGCGAAGGAGGGACAGGATCTGTTCATAATCCTCCCTCATCATACCCAGCATCCAGGTTTTTTCCTCAAGCTTGTCCGGAATTCCCTCTTTACTGCGGGCGCATGCCGAAGCCAGGTCTCCCATGGCAACATATGGCAGGGAATGCTCATGGCAGAGTCTGTCAAAAACCTGCAAAGCAAGAAGACGTCCTTTAAGGATCCTTTCCTTTTCCTGCTCTTTGGGAAGAATCGAAAACTTCTCCAGATCTGCCGGAACCATCACAGGTATGCTGCCGGCCATTTTCTCACTGACAGGGAAGATATCCCTGCAGGAAAAAGCCGGATACTGAAGGAAATCAATGCGGCCGGCATATTCAGGTTCTTTCATATCCGAATAAGTGCTCAGGAGCATATGATACTCTTTCCTCATCCTCTGAAGGTCTTTTCCAATCCCTACCTTGTCTTTAAACATCCCGAGAATCTTCAGGGGATTAGCTCTAAGGCTCCCTGCATCCTTTCTGAGACTGCGGTAATGCAGGGACAGCCTGCGGCAGGCAGCTGCTTTTTCAGCCACTGCTTTTGTGAACTGTTCCCGTTTGACAGGATCAGATGGGAGCAGATCAAATGGATGGATGTATAGTCTGACCTCGATATCCACCGCATTGTTCTCAAACTCAAATGAACCCCGGGCGGATATGTAGGCTGTCAGCCGCCGCAGCAGTCCTGTTGACTGGTACTGCGTCCTCAATGCCACTTCTGGATGGCCTTTATCACCGGCCAGCTTCCTGATCAGGCGGTCGTAATCCCCCCTCAGCATGGCAATATCATACTGATACTCTCCCGGATGACTGATGTCTCCTGAAGCTGCCATGGTCAGCAGTTTCCCGATTGCAAAATACTGAAGCCCTGACTGGCTGCAGACCCCGTTAACAACCCGCAGAATATCTGAGAGGAGTCTGCTTTTGCACTCTTCCTCTTTTCTGATGGTATGGTCTATCACATTCTGCGCTTTCTGATTCATCTCTGCCATATTTTGTACCCCATTTACCGAGTCATCCTAACCGACGAATATGCCACTGATCATATAGTTGTATTTTGTAGCATAATTATAGTCTTCAATCCGTTCCACAACATTATCCTTGGCCAGGTCCCATGCCTTCTTGGACAGCCTGCCGTCCCGCACCTTAATGTATTGCTGGGGCATATACTGGTGCAGCAGGCCCAGAGGGATGTGGACACCATCCAGGTTGGCACAAAGCTTCCTGATGGCTGCCTGTACATCTGGATGAGGATAATAATACCTGCTTCTGTCAGAAAGGCTGTATTTTCTCTTCAGGGCTTTCTCTTCTTCTGTCCCTTTATAGTAAATCTGCCAGTTGGCCGGGTTGTCTGTCATGACCTTATCCCACACGCCAGGCAGGTCTGCTCTGTCTTCTTCCGGGATCAGCTCCTCCTCGATCCTGCTCAGGGCAAAAAGACCTTCTCTGGCCGCAAAAGTGAGGGCCGGTCCGACCTTGAGGATGGCTATGCCGTCCTCCACCATTTCCTTGAGCTGTTTTGGCGACTGATAGTCCGTGGAATGCCCTTCCAGGACAATACCCGGATACTGGGCGATGGCCTGGCTAAGCTCCACCGTCTCAGCACGGTTGTAGCGCACCAGGTTCTCGTCTCCGAATTCGACGCCTGGCTGGACAACGACACCTACGATAGAATCAAAGGCATAGCCCAGATGCATCTTTCCAAATTCTTCTTTATAGGTCCGGATCGTTTCATGGAGGTCCTCCGGTTCCGTGATGACAACCTGATCCTCTGCCTCCTGCTCCCCGCCGGGAATAGGAACCTCTGATCCTATGACATAAGATGGCCGCATCTCACCAGGATTTCTCTTGAGCATCTCCTGATAGGCGTCTTCGCAGACTCTGTACAGCCTGGCGCCCCTTCTTGCGATCGTCCTTGTCGACAGGATCTCCGTCTTGGAGTCATCGCCCAGACGCATGCTGGTATCCAGATGGATCTTTTTATAGCCGGCCAGGACAAATGCTCTCACCAGTTCCTCCGCTTTCTGCATAGCGGTCTCCTCCGGCTCTGTAAACCAGGGCAGGGGACCCAGATGGTCTCCTCCGAGTATGATCCTGTCCTTTGGAAATCCGACCTTGTCGGCGATGTCATAGACCATTTTTCTGAAATCAACCGGTGTCATGCCGGTATAACCCCCAAACTGGTTGACCTGGTTGGATGTTCCCTCGATCAGGACATCATCACCAAACCTCTTGCCCTGCTCCAGAGCTGCCTCGATCACCAGGTTATTAGAGGTACAGTAGGAAGGCATACCACAATGTATTCCCATATTCCTTTTAAAAATCATATCATGCATTGCATCACGCTTCATGTCTCTTCTCCTTACTGCTCACTGTTAATGAGAATCTTGCCTTTTACTTTTCCCGGCGTCTTAAAAAGTTCAAATGCCTCATTGATCCTGCTTAAAGGGAACCTTGCCCCGATCATCGCTTCATCCAGTATAAGATCTCCCTTATTAAAATGGTAAGCTGTCAGCTCCCATTCTTCTCCCGGGAAGGGGGCACTGTAGGACATCCATGAACCGGTCACGGACATCTCTTTCCTGTTGATCCTTTCCCATTCC
>CADBNQ010000131.1 GCA_902796045.1 uncultured Lachnospiraceae bacterium
CAGTTGACATTTCTTCACACAGTACCGGTCAGATATCCGCTGATTTACAGACAGAAGCACATATGTTGGTGTGGGAAGTTTAAGTTAGGAAGTAAATAGCTATAGAAATATTATAGAGACAGGAGAAGAAAACATGAACATATACGCAGATAACGCAGCAACGACCAGTGTGAGCAGAACAGCTCTTGAGGCTATGATGCCCTGCTTTAAGGAGATGTACGGGAACCCTTCCAGCCTTTATGGTCTGGGCCAGAAAGCGAAAGAGATTGTGGAAGCGGCCAGAGAAGACGTGGCCGCTGTCATCCATGCCGCTCCCAGGGAGATCACATTCACCTCAGGGGGCAGCGAGGCGGATAACCAGGCGATCCGGTCAGCAGCAGCTGCCGGAAAAAAAGAAGGAAAGATGCACATTATCTCTACGGCTTTTGAGCACCATGCCGTCCTGCATACATTGAACAAACTGGAGCAGGAAGGATATGATATAACCCTTCTTGATGTCCACGAGGATGGCCTGGTCAGGCCGGAAGAACTGGAAGAGGCCATCTGCCAGGACACAGCCCTTGTGACGATCATGTACGCCAACAATGAGATTGGGACCATCCAGCCTATCCGCAAGCTGGGAGAGATCTGCCGGAAACATGGCGTGACCTTTCATACAGATGCCGTGCAGGCTGTAGGGCACGTCCCCATCGACGTTGAGAAGGACAATATCGATATGCTCTCTGCCTCAGCCCACAAGTTCCACGGTCCCAAGGGCACCGGCTTTCTCTATGTCAGAAAAGGGGTCCGCCTGTATAACCTCATTGAAGGAGGTGCTCAGGAAAGAGGAAAACGTGCCGGAACGGAGAATGTGGCCGGCATCGCCGGGATGGCTGCAGCCCTCAAGGAAGCAGCCAGGGATATGGAAGTAAACAGGGACCGACTTATACGCCAGCGGGACCTGCTGATCAGAGAACTCGGCAAGATCCCCCATTCTGCTATCAACGGTGATCCGGTGAATCGGCTTCCCGGCAACGTCAATTTCTGTTTTGAAGGAATAGAAGGGGAGTCCCTCCTGCTTCTGCTTGATGACAGAGGGATCCAGGCATCTTCCGGCAGCGCCTGTACCTCAGGATCCCTTGACCCCAGCCACGTGCTCCTGGCCATCGGCCGGGTTCATGATGTGGCCCACGGATCTCTGCGCCTGAGCCTGGGGGAGAATATCACGGAGGAAGAGACCTGGTATATCGTCCGGTCCGTGAAAGAGGTTGTAGAATACCTCAGAAGCTTTTCGCCCATCTGGAGGGACCTGATGGCCGGCAAGGGAGAGTTTATACTGCCATAGAAGAAGATTAACGGAAAAGAGAAAGGGAATCGTGTCATAAGTAACCCGGATCAGGAATAGAATTGAGGAGGAATATATATGGCTTTATACAGTGAAAAAGTAATGGATCATTTCAGGAATCCCAGAAATGTCGGTGTGATCGAAGATGCGGACGGCGTGGGCCAGGTCGGCAATGCGAAATGCGGGGATATCATGAAAATGTACCTGAAGATAGAAGATGATATCATAACAGATGTAAAATTTGAGACTTTTGGCTGCGGGAGTGCCATTGCATCCAGTTCCATGGCTACTGAGATGATCAAGGGCAAACCGGTGGAGGAAGCTATGAAGCTGACCAACAAGGCTGTCGCAGAGGCTCTGGACGGGCTTCCTGCCTACAAAATGCACTGTTCAGTTTTGGCGGAAGAGGCGATACAGGCTGCATTGGAAGATTATAAAGCGAAAAAATAAAAATACCTATTGACATACTAGGTTTATAGTAGTATGATTATCCCAACAAAACATATAGGTATAGGAGGTTTTAACATGAGTCATATTTATAAAGGTGTGCTGGGACTGGTTGGAAACACGCCGCTGGTTGAAGTGGTCAATATCGAGAAGGAGCTGGGACTGGATGCAACAATCCTGGTCAAGCTGGAGTATTTTAATCCGGCAGGAAGCGTGAAGGACCGTATTGCAAAGGCGATGATTGAAGATGCTGAGGAGAAGGGCCTGCTTGGAGAAGGATCCGTGATCATAGAGCCCACATCAGGGAATACCGGGATCGGCCTGGCTGCTGTCGCTGCTTCCAAGGGCTACCGTGTCATCCTGACCATGCCGGAGACCATGAGCGTTGAGCGGCGGAGCATCCTGAGGAACTATGGAGCCGAGATCGTGCTCACAGAAGGTGCCAGAGGTATGAAAGGTGCCATAGAGAAGGCAGAAGAGCTGGCCAGGGAGATTCCGGGCGGCTATATCCCCGGACAGTTTGTGAACCCGGCCAATCCTGCCATCCACAAGGCAACTACCGGGCCGGAGATCTGGAAGGATACAGACGGGAAGGTCGATATCTTTATCGCTGGCGTTGGGACCGGAGGAACCCTGACAGGAACCGGAGAGTATCTTAAAGAACAGAACCCTGATATCCAGGTGGTCGCTCTGGAGCCGGAAGATTCACCGGTGCTTTCCGAGGGAAGAGCCGGTGCCCACAAGATTCAGGGTATCGGGGCCGGATTTGTTCCGGATGTTCTCAATACGAACGTTTACGACGAGATCTACAAGGCTTCCGGCAAGGAGGCTCTGGAGACAGCCAGGCTTTTGTCCAGGAAAGAGGGCATCTCAGTCGGGATCTCATCCGGTGCAGCCCTGTCCGGCGCGATCAGTCTTGCAAAGAGACCGGAGAATAAGGGCAAGGTTATCGTAGCCCTGCTTCCCGACAGCGGGGACAGGTACTATTCAACAGCATTGTTTACTTCATAGGAAATGTCCGCCTGCGGATTTTGATCAACGGATAAAATAATATGCTGCTTGTTAAGAAAAGAGGGATTCTATGAAGCTGTCAAATAAGAGCCGGTATGGCTTGCGGGCATTGATCGACCTGGCTGCCAGTTCCAAAAACAGTCAGGTATCTTTAAAATCGATCGCGGAGAGGAATCATATCTCTCTACAGTACCTGGAGCAGTCTTTTGCGGCACTGCGCAAGGCCGGCATCGTAAAAAGCATTAAAGGTCCCCAGGGCGGATATTATCTGGGCCGTGACGCCGATACCATCACGATCTCTGAGATCCTGGAGGTTCTGGAAGGAAACTACAGGATCGAGCGTGAGGTGGTTACAGAGGAAGAAGGCCAGGCTGGTATATCCCATACTATCCAGACATTGCTCATCGACCCTCTGAATCAGAAATTGGATGAATTCCTGGGAGATCTGACACTGGCAGATCTGGAGAGCCATTATGTGAGAAACAGAGATTCAGATAATTATATGTATTACATATGATGTTAAGGTTAAAAGGAGATCAGATATGAGCAAATACAGATTCGAAACATTACAGCTGCACGTGGGACAGGAACAGGCAGATCCCGCCACAGATTCCCGTGCGGTACCCATTTACCAGACCACTTCTTATGTCTTCCACAACAGTCAGCATGCCGCTGACCGTTTCGGACTGGCAGACCCGGGTAATATATACGGAAGGCTGACCAACTCGACCCAGGATGTTCTTGAGAAAAGGCTGGCAGCCCTGGAAGGAGGAAGTGCAGCCCTGGCTGTGGCTTCCGGAGCTGCAGCGATCGCCTACACCATAGAGGCTCTGGCAGCAGACGGCGGACACATCGTCGCCCAGAAGACCATCTACGGAGGCACTTTCAATCTCTTCGCCCACACCCTTCCACAGTACGGGATCAGGACAAGCTTTGTAGATATTCACAATCTTGAAGAGACAGAAGCAGCGATCGAGGAGGATACCAGGGCCATATTCCTGGAGACCCTGGGCAATCCCAACAGTGATATCCCTGATATAGACGCAGTGGCCGAGATCGCCCATAAACATGGCCTGCCTGTTGTGATCGACAATACCTTCGGGACACCCTACCTGATCCGGCCGATTGAGCACGGGGCAGATATCGTGGTTCACTCCGCGCCCAAGTTTATCGGCGGCCACGGGACCACCCTGGGCGGGATCATCGTGGAATCCGGTACATTTGACTGGAAAGCAAGCGGGAAATATCCCAACATCGCTGACCCCAATCCCAGCTATCATGGGGTATCCTTCTATGATGCCGTGGGACCGGCTGCCTTTGTTACCTATATCAGGGCCATACTTCTCCGAGACACCGGGGCGGCCATATCCCCCTTTAATGCATTTCTGCTCCTCCAGGGAGTAGAGACCCTGTCCCTCCGCCTGGAGAGACACGCCTCCAACACGGCCAAGGTTGTTGAATTCCTCAAGAATCATCCGCAGGTGGAGAATGTCAACCATCCGTCCCTGCCTGAGCATCCGGATCACGCCCTCTATCAGCGCTACTTCCCTGAAGGAGGAGGATCCATCTTCACCTTCGAGATCAAGGGAGGACAGGAAGAGGCGTGGACCTTTATCGACCATCTGGAGATCTTCTCCCTCCTGGCCAATGTCGCTGATGTCAAGAGCCTGGTGATCCACCCGGCGTCCACGACCCATTCTCAGCTCTCTGAAGAAGAACTGCTGGATCAGGGGATCAGGCCAAACACCATCCGCCTGTCCATCGGCACCGAACACATCGACGATATCATCGGGGACCTGGAAAAAGGATTCGCGGCAGTAAAATAAATCAGTATTAACCTGAAGAAGGGGGCTGTTTTTGATGAACAGCCCCCTTGGTGTATTATGAGATTTAAGGAAAACTATGATTCTTTAAAGAATGATCACAAGACTATCAATCTATTTTTTTTCTACGATGCTGGAGAACTTGTCCATGTTGGCCTCCGGCAGTGTCACGGCATCTGCTCCATAGTCTTTGACCTTGGTGATGGAAAGATTATTCAGTGCTGCGTAATTTGCCAGGATCTGGTTTCTTGCTGCATCCTTAGCCTCATCATCGGAGTAAACCTTCATGAATGCGTCATATTTATCTCCGAATATCTTCTTGGCACTTTCATCGAATTTGCTTCCGTCTTCTACGGCTTCGAACTTCGTTGAATCATAATCGCCATCTTTTTCTTTGCGTAAATGCAGGAGTCCCGGATAAGATCCGCCGGCCTGGGTCTCGAGTGTGTCCCCGTTGAGTTTGTAGGTCCAGTACTGGAAGTCTCCATATACCTTGATGTCATCAGGATCTGTCTGATCTACTGCAATGATGATGGGACACGGGATTCCGACATCAGCCTTATCATACATATCTTCATTCTTATCTTCCACATAATCGTAAACCTCTTCCATCAGCTCCCCTTCATATTCATGATCATATTCAGGCAACTTCTGGACTTTGGCTGCAGCAGCCTTAGTTTTTCCTGCTGCCTGGAGTGTGTGTGGGGGTGGGATGATGATGGCACTTAATAATGCTGCACATAATGCTGTTGCGATTAAAGCTGTTCTCTTTGTCTTTCTCATGGTAATATCCTCCTTTTATTGAATTTATACTGTTTACTCTGTCTTCCTGTGGTGTCGCTGTGTTTGTTTTGATGTCTGAACTATATCACATCATAAGTCACAGTAGTGTCACAGAAAAACAGTTTACATTTCTTCACACAGTACCGGTCAGATATCCGCTGATTTACAGACATAAGCACATATGTTGGTGTGGGAAGTTTAAATCAATAACTATAAATACAACTGAATATGGATAATACAGATAAAAATGGAAAATATTACTTATTCAAAGGGTAGAATTTTGGACACCTGTTATGGGAAAATGGAGACAGGAACACGAACAGAGGTTCTGCTTAAGAAAGTATAAGAGGAGGAAAAAATCATGAAAGGATACTATGTGAGAGATGGATACATGGGACTGGTTGATGGAAGATATATGTTATTTGCCGATGAGAGAGACTACAGAGACTATGTGGAAGGAGAGGACCTATGATTCTTGCAGTCGATTTTGACGGGACGCTGAGCTATGGGATCTGGCCGGCGGTCGGCCCGGCCAATGACCGGCTGATCCGCTTTCTCTTGTGGAGACAGGAGGAGGGAGACCGGCTGATCCTGTGGACATGCCGGGCAGGCGAGGCCCTTGAAACAGCAGTTGAGTGGTGTCGGGAGCAGGGCCTGGTTTTTGACGCGGTCAATGACAACCTGCCTGAGACCATAGAGATGTACGGGGTGAACAGCCGTAAGATTACCTGCGACTACTATATAGACGACAGAGCTGTTTCCGGGGAAGACTTCCGGGAACTGGAGAAAGAGCTTTGCGGCCTCAGGGTCGTTTAGATGAAGGAGGAGATACCATGGAAATCATTACATCAATTCACGAATACCTTATTAATCCCATGATCGAGGCCACAGGAGGGGAGTTCTCCGGGAAAGAAATGTTTTGCAGAATTCTGTTGTTTTTATTCCTGATTTTTATTATAGTTATAGTATGAGATCATGGTCAAAAGGTCAGTTTTCACGATATGACTGCATCAGGTTCGATTGTGAATGATTGACCCCAGGACTTGAGAACGGTCCTGGATGTATAGAAACAGGAAGGTGACGAGATGGACCAGATTGCAGGATATATCCTTACCGGTGGTAAAAACCGGAGAATGGAAGGCAGGAAGAAACTGCTGCTCCAGTATAAAGAGAAAACATTTCTTGAGTGGATCATGGAGGCCATGGACATACTGCCTTTAGTCTACCTGTCGGTAGATGACAGTGAAAGCTGGGAGAAGCGGATTGCTGAAGCTTTTCCGCCTGGTCACAGCGTATGGGATGAACTGAGCCCTGACCTGCACCTGGTCGAGGACATCTATAAGGAGGCCGGGCCCCTGTCCGGTATCGTTTCTGGGCTGAGCCAGTGCAGTGAAGATGCTCTCTTTGTCACCTGCTGTGACATGCCTTTTATCAGAGAGGAACACATCCGCCGGATCGTCCGGGAATATGACAGCAAGCCCTCTATTATTGTAGCTGATGACGGTGAAAGGATTCATCCTCTATTTGGCATATATCCCCGGTCAGCTCTGGAGGTATTAAAGAGGCGTCTGGAAGCGGGACAGCGGAAGATGATGGATGCAATCGAAGAGGCCGGCTTCCGGACAGTCGCGATTGACGCAGAGGCCCTGGATAATATCAACACAGTACAGCAGTGGGAGACTCTTTATCAGATGGGAGAAGACTAGAAGACTCTCTCTTCTATAAGGGGGAGAATTAGAATTATTCGCTCGAATCTGATGAAAATTGTGAAGATATAGAAGATAAGCAGCAGAGACCAGCGAGAGAAGGACAGAGATGATGAAATACTGTATGGAATGCGGAACGAAACTGGAAGACAGATTCCTGAAGAACGAGGGCATGATCCCCTGGTGTGAGACCTGCCAGGCCTACCGGTTCCCGGTCTTTTCCACGGCCGTGAGCATGGAAGTCCTGAATCCCGCCCGGGACAGGATACTCCTGATCAAGCAATATGGAAAAGACAGATATATTCTGGTGGCCGGTTATGTAAATAAAGGGGAGAACGCAGAAGACACTGTGGTCAGAGAGGTTAAGGAAGAACTGGGCCTTACAGTAACGGACCTGCATTTTGAAAAGAGTGAATACTTTGCTCCCAGCAACACCCTCATGCTGAACTTCTCCTGCGTGGTAGACTCCGATAGTCTTGCACA
>CADBNQ010000132.1 GCA_902796045.1 uncultured Lachnospiraceae bacterium
AGGACCATATGGGCATATGGTGCGACAAGCGATATCGAACGCGGGCACGAAGTGCGAAAAGCGTGAGATATCACTTGGAGGATTGCGGGAAGCTGCGAAAGCAGCGTGAGCAATCCGGGACTTTTAATCGGGATGTAGGAAGCGATATCGAACGCGGGCACGAAGTGCGAAAAACGTGAGAGAAAGGATATAACATGCATTGGTCTGAGAGAATTGCAAAAGACATTATAAAAAGATCTCCAGATAAAGAAGAATATGTCTGTGCGGCGGGTATCAGTCCCTCCGGCTCCATTCATATTGGGAATTTCAGGGATATAGCTACCAGTTATTTTGTATATAAAGCCCTGATCAAACAGGGCAAGAAGGCCAGGCTTTTATTTTCCTGGGATGAGTTCGACCGTTTCAGGAAGGTTCCGGTCAATGTGAAGGAGATTGCCCCTGAGCTGGAGGATGAGATCGGTAAACCCTATGTGGATGTGAAGGATCCCTACGGATGCTGTTCTTCCTACGCAGAGCATTTCGAGAAGGAATTTGAGAGCTCTCTGGCCCGGTTTGGTATAGAGATAGATTTCAGAAGACAGAGTGAGCAGTACAGGGCCGGCAGGTATGCAGACCATGTCATCACGGCAATCCAGAAGAGACACGAGATATTTGATATCCTTGACAAGTTCCGCCAGCAGGTGGCAACCCCTGAGGAGCGGGAGGCCTACTATCCAGTGAGCATCTATTGTCCAGTATGTGGAAAAGATGAGACTACTATCACTTCATGTTCTGAAGATGGGACCACATGTGAGTACACATGCAAATGCGGACACAAGGGCAGCTGGGATTTCCGAAAAGACTTTAACTGCAAGCTGGCCTGGAAGATCGACTGGCCCATGCGCTGGATGGTAGAAGGGGTAGATTTTGAGCCCGGCGGAAAAGATCACGCCAGCCCGGGAGGCAGCTATGATACCAGCAAGATCATAGCCAAAAAGATCTTCGGGATCCAGGCACCCCGGTTTATAGGGTATGAGTTCATCGGTATCAAGGGAACCACAGGGAAGATGTCCGGGTCTACCGGCCTCAACCTGACACCCGAGACCCTGCTTGAGATCTACCAGCCTGAAGTAATTCTGTGGCTCTATTCCAAATCAGAGCCCAATAAAGCCTTTGATTTCTGCTTTGATGACGAGATACTCCGCCAGTATTTTGAATTTGACAAGATGCTGAAGACATATCAGGCCGGCAAGGGAAAGAATTTTGATTATATTTCCGGCATTATGTATAACTGCCTGATCGATGGAAGGCATCTCTATCCGGTGCCCATGCAGCAGATCGTGAATTTCGGATCGGTTGTAGACTTCAACGCGGATATGCTGGAGACCGTTTTTGAAAAGATCGGGACACCCTATAAAAAATCGGAGTTCAAAGAGAGACTGGGTCTTGCCCGCTACTGGCTGGAGAAGTGTTCTCCTGAGAACATGAACAGACTGCTCGGTTACCGCAACTGGGATTACTATAATGGCTTATCAGACATTGAGAAAAAGGAGATCGCCCTCCTTCATGATTACATTGAACAGGGCGGCTATGACCTGGATGCTCTGAATGCCTATATATATGCCGTCCCGAGGGAGGCAGATCCCGATTTTGATGAGGAGAATAAGAAGCAGGTTCAGGCCAGGTTCTTTAAGAATACCTATAACCTGATGATCGGCAAAGCAGCCGGTCCGCGCCTGTACCTTTTCCTGTATGCTGTGGATCCCTCAAGATACCTGCCCCTCCTTGATTTTTCAACAGCTCAGACAGAGGATGAAGTCCGGCTGGCAGAAGAAGCCAGGATAGAGGCAGAACGCGCTGCGGCCGAGAGAGCGGCAGCCGAAGAAGCTGCCAGACTGGCGGCTTTAAAGGAGGAAGAAGAGAAAAACAAGATTGATCCGGTCAAGGACCAGATCACACTGGATGATTTTGATAAGGTAGATATGCGTGTCTGCAAGGTTCTGGCATGCGAGATCGTGAAGAAGGCCAGGAACCTGTTAAAGCTCACTCTTTCAGATGGGCTTGGAGAGAGGGTGATTGTCTCTTCCATCAGGAATGATTATAAGCCTGAGGACCTTATCGGAAAGAAAATCATAGTCATTGCCAATCTGAAACCCGCCAAGTTTGCCGGGATTACCAGCAACGGCATGCTGGTTGCAGCAAGCGGTGACAGCTTTGGATGTAAAGTAATATTTGTTGATGACAGCGTGCCCGAGGGGACAGCCATTCACTAGAAAGATAGCACAAGGCAGATTCTTAGGAGTCTGCCTTTATGCGATTGTATAAGAGAAGCGGAACCTTCCGCCGAGGTGAAATGATGATGCTATTCAGGATAAATAGTAAAAGAGGAATCGGGAGCCTGTTCCTGCTCATGATATTGCTCATGATGCTGATCATGATCCCGGAAACCATCACCCATGCGGCCTTTCCTCCCGATATCAAAAAGAAGCCGGTCTGGTGCAGCCCGCTTTTTGAAGCACCGTCTGAGATAGACTATTTTTCTGACCGGAAGCTGAAGAACTGGAAAGGACATGTGGACAAAAATCAGCTTGTACTGCAGATCACAAAGAGCACCCAGAAAGCTGTGTATGGAACATTTGACCAGGACGGCAGGCAGGAGACAGGCTGGTTTGATATCAGATCCTTCGTCTCAGACCCTGATTATGAGCATATTTATGCTACCGTAAGAAGAAGCATGCCGGTCTACACTGACAGCACCCTGGAAGAACGGCAGGACAAGATCAGGAAATACTCCGGTGTGATCCTGATCAGCAGAGAAGGAGACAGCAGGCAGGTTATCTACCAGAAAAGGAAGAAGGATGCCTACGGCATCGGATGGATGTCAGAGGAGGACCTGGAGAAAACACTGGTCTATGACGGCAGGGAGAAACAGGCCCTGAGCAATGGGACCTATTTTTTCCGGCCCGGCTATGTGGACGATCCGGAGGGAGGCGCACCCGTCAGGATACAGATCCCGATGACCGGCTTCAGACCATTTTCATGGGAACTGATCCACAGTTATAATGATCAGTACTATATAAAGGATCCAAAAAACAGTTTATACCTGACCGTATATACTCTGGATGGCGGTCTTAGCTACGGACTGTACTGGGCAAAAGAACCGGACAGGAATTCAGGCCTTTTTCACCTGGACAGAGCAAATGGCTCCTTTACCATACGGAATGTGAAGGCAGACCTGTACCTGGGAGAAAGCGAGAGGAAAAACCTGATCCTGGAGAGATTCCGGTTTGGAAACCCTATCTGCTGGAGGATCAGTGCGCCAAAAAGGCTGATTGACGGGAAGAAACCCTTCGTGTTTACCCAGTACGATCCCGCCTGGTGCGGTACGGCTTATGGAAGCGAAGGATGCATGGGCACTGCCGGCTGCGGGATCCTGGCAACTGTAAACGCCGTATATGCCCTTTCCGGTCAGTATATGGACGTGATGGAGCTGGCAGACTATGCTGTCGAGGAAGAATACCGGATCCCGGGCAGCGGGACCGATGAAGGGATCTTCAAAGCAGCATGCATAAAATACGGCGGCAAATATAACTTTGACTGGGACGGACATGGGAAAAAGATCAAACAGCTTAAGAAAAAGCTTGCCCAGGGAGATACCGCAGTAGTCCATGTAGATGGACACTATGTATGTATCGCTGCCTATGATGAGGAGAGGGACAGGTTCCTTCTTCTGGACTCTAATTATCTGCCCAAAAGAGAAGATACAGCCTTTGGTGACTGGATCTCACCGGTCCGTCTGAAAGAAGGAGCATTAGAGGCCCAGCGCTTCTATTACTTCAAGCTTCGCGACCCATTAAAGCTTCCACCTTGCCGGTAAATCCCGATAAACAGTTTTTAGTGTATTTTTTGTGAAAACGATTGTTTTATCAGATGGATGATGATAAATTAATCATGATCCTTTCAGAAGGGTCAATGTGTTTTTGATTTGTAATGCAATCAGAAAGAAACGAGGTAATCATTATGAAGAAGTTTATAGCAGTATTGTTTGTCATTTCTATGGCAGGTGTTCTCGCAGCATGCGGAAGCACCAAGAAGAAAGAGCCTGCAGAGGCCACCACAGAAGATCCGTTGCTGGGCGGTCAGATGGAGATCCATCCGGTAGAGCTTGATGCGGCCGAATATGTCGAGCTTGGCAAGTATAAGGGACTTACTGTTGATGTAGAGAAAAGGGAGATCACCGACGAAGATGTAGAAGAAGAGATTCAGAACTATCTGCACGGCTATGCCCAGTACAAGGAAATCAAAGGAAGAGATACAGTCCAGGAAGGTGATTTCGTCAACATGAATTATACCTGTACCATTGACGGTGTAGAAAGCGATGACTACAGCGATACAGACGTCGACGTACAGGCCGGGGACGGGCAGCTGGATGAGTACCTGGGAACAGGCCTGGGAGAAGAGTTCCAGATTGAGAAGAAAGTGATCGGCTCCAAAGTAGGATCTGACGTCAACGCAGAATTTACATTCCCGGAAGACTATGATGATGAGGCTGTAGCAGGCAAGACATGCTCCATGACCGTTCACATCAATTCTATCAGTGAGGAAGAGATTCCTAAACTGGATGAAGCATTTGTCAAAGAGTACACTGAAAGCGCCAGCGTAGATGAGTATAGAAAAGACACAAAGGCTTCTCTGGAAGAGCAGGCACAGTCCGAGTGCGATGACAGAGCCAGAGAGGAGCTCTGGAAAGCCATCGTCGATCAGGCAAAGCTGAAAAAAGACTTTACAGATGACATGATCAAGCAGGAGATGGATAATGTCAAGGCCGAGAGCCAGGAAGTGGCTGAGCTTTACTACGGCATGGGCGTAGAAGAGTATATCAGAGAGATCGCCGACATGACAGTCCAGGAGTATGCTGAGTTCTCCTTAAAGAGCCAGTGTGTCCAGGATCTTCTGATCAAAGAAGAGAAGATCTCCCTGACTGATAACGAGTTTAAGACAGAGATGGGGAAGATTGCTGAGGAGAGTGGCTTTGACACTGTCGATGAGATGAAAGAGTATTACTCCGAGGAAGACATCCGCGATACACTGATCCGCGACAAACTCTACGAGAAGCTGTCCAGCTACAACAAGATCAATGTAGTACCTGCAAAGGACGAGGATGTGGAAGAGACTACAGAAGCAGCTAAGGAAGATACTAAGGAAGAAACTAAAGAAGAAACTAAGAAAGAAACCAAAGAAGATTCCAAAAAAGATGCTGAATAAGCAAATGGATGTATTTTTAAAAATACAATCTGAACCCATTCATGATTAAAAAAACGCTTGCGTTTTACAGCTAATTATGTTATTATCTGTATTCGTAAGCGGATGTGGCGGAATTGGCAGACGCGCTAGGTTCAGGTCCTAGTGAGCCTTATCAGCTCGTGCAGGTTCAAG
>CADBNQ010000133.1 GCA_902796045.1 uncultured Lachnospiraceae bacterium
ATAAAGCTGTTATGATTGATCTGTTTCTTTCTCCGGCTCATGCCCCGAATACTCTTCCATTACCTCACGGGCCTTTGCTTCCGCATTGAGGAAGGCCGTGGCAATCTTGGGTTCAAAGTGTGTCCCGCTGCCTTCCCTGATGATGTCCAGAGCTTTCTCCACCGGGAATCCATTCTTATAGCTTCTCTTGGATACGAGGGCGTCAAAAACATCCGCCACAGCCATGATCCGGGCCGACAGAGGAATCTCTTCTCCTGCTATGCCGTAGGGATAACCTGTACCGTTCCACTTCTCATGGTGGTAGGTCGCCAGATTCATGGCCTCGTTCAGATAGCCTGCGTCGGCTACAGCATCCGATGCGCTTGCAATGATATCATGACCGTATACCGTATGCTTCTTCATGATATCAAACTCTTCATTCGTCAGCCTGCCGGGCTTGTTCAGTATAGCGTCTGATACCTGGATCTTTCCGATATCGTGCAGTGGGGCGGAGTGGATGACGTCTTCCACAAACTCGTCTGTCAGCTGGTCTGTGTACACGCCTTCCTTTCTCAGTTCATCCATAATGATGGCTGTATATCCGGCTGTCTTCTTGATATGGTCTCCCGTATACTTGTCACGGCTCTCCACCATATCAGCCATAACCTCAATCAGCCGGTTCTGCATCCTGGAAATGGTCTCATTTTTCTCCTGAACATCAGTGACGTACTGGACCATCTCCTCCGACGTCTTGGTAAAGGCATGGTAGAGTCCCTCGATCTCATCGTGGGTGTGAATGCCAATCGCCTTGATATGGGCCACACTCTCCTCCCGGCTGGCCTCAGTGTTGAAAGCAAAATTCTCCGCTGCTGCTGTGATGGTATTGATCGGCAGGATGACACTGTACCTGAGGAGTCGGAGCACGATCGCCTGGATCATGACGAAGAATCCAAGAAACAGGGCAAGGATTTTGGCCAGGAAGGAAAACTGAGCCTGCCTGAGATCCTCCATGGAAACATCAACACCCACGTAGGCAACACACTTGTTATGACTGTTATAAAGTGGTTTGTAGATCGTCAGGAGCCAGCCATAGGTATCATTGGATATAATCGGATCTATCTCCTTGCCTGCCAGCAGATCAGACATGTAGGGTTTAAACGCATCCTCGACCGGAATGATCGTGCCGGGCTTCTCTCCGGCCAGCTCTACCGTATCCGGATCAAAGACCACATGACAGCCCTCCTCATCAATCTTATAGATATAGACATATTCGATATCCTCTGAGCTCTCTCTCAGATTGATCAGTTCCGTCTCAATCTCGGCATAGCCTTCTGCAGATTTCCCCTCTGTCAGAAACTCCTCCATCTTGTCTCCGTCAACCACTCTCTGAACAATATTCATCAGGCCATTTCCCATCTTGGCCCGGTCTGCAATGATACTGCCCCGATAGAGGGTAAAGCTGATACCCGTGATCGTAACAGCAATGAGCAGCAGGGCTAAAGAAACCACCACGGTGACCTTCCTGCTGAGAGACTGACTGTAAGTCTTCCTGCAGACTGCCTCCTCCTCTTTTTTTGTCAGAGGCTTCTGCATCCAGTAGGTAGAATCCAGAACGCCGACAAAGCGGTCGGGAATCAGTTTCATGATGACCAGGAAAATCACAACCGTAATAGCTTTGTCAATGATATCCATGACAAAATCACCCAGAACCTGGGCCAGGTAGACATTACCGATGCCATGGTGATGAAGCCATATGGCCAGAGGACCGCCAAATCCGTTTCCAAACTGAAAGCCATAGAGGCACATGGTGAGCAGTGATCCAAGGACTCCCCCGAAAAAGGCAAAAACCAGAATAGCAAGGATGCATGTGCGCAGCTTCTTAAACCAGCCTTTCCTGAAGAACCAGGCAGCTGCAGCCGCGTTAAAAACTGTGACGGTTGCATAGTAGGCTGTCTCAGGATTACCGATACTGTTGATCAGATTGGAGATGTAACCTACAATAATACCCGGGATATAACCTCCGACAGCTGCGGTAAAGAGAACACCGATATTATCCAGATACAGAGGCAGCTTCAGCCTGAGTGCCAGATTCGAAAAGATCAGGTTGATCAGGAGACCTGCCAGGCAGACTCCCAGATGATTCATCCAGTTCTTGCTTCTACTCATGGGTAATGAGCTGTTTTCATTCATAATCTATCTATCTCCATTCATATATCGCTTGTTGTAATTGTATTTTCTAGATTATACCTTTTCTCAGATTAATTAGCAAGCAATACTTAGAACAAAGTCATCGAAGTCTGCAGGCGGATATCAACTTCCGCGATCATGAATATAAGCCCGGCCGAAGCCGGGCTTAATTGATGTCATAAGACTATTCTGCGGGATCTGCCTTTTCCACGGCAGACCGTCCGCCTTCAACAGATTTTTTTCCGATAGAACCTTCATCGATGAGGGCCATGAGGGCATCCACCACATCAGTGTTGAGCTGGGTCCCTGCCACCCTCCGGATCTCGGCAGCCACATCCTTTATATCCATCTGTTTCCTGTATGGCCTTGTGGAATACATGGCATCAAAGGTATCGGCCACAGCAATGATCTGAGCTTCCAGTGGAATCTCATCCCCCTTCAGGCCATTGGGATAGCCTCTGCCGTCCAGCCGCTCATGGTGATAGCCTGCCCCTATGGCGAGAAGCGGATCTATGGTGATATCCTTCAGGATCTCATGACCTCTTCTCGAATGGTCACGCATGATCTGGAACTCCTCATCAGTCAGGCGGCCGGGTTTGTTGAGAATCTTGTCCGGAATCGAAATCTTGCCGATATCATGGAGAAGGGCGATATGATAAATCTCTTCCACCTCGTCCTCACTCTTTCCCATCTTCTGTGCCAGCCGCTTTGAATACTCTGCCACCCTGTGGGAATGGCCGTTTGTGTAGGTATCCTTCATATCGATGCAGTTAGCGAAAACTGATGTCATCTCATTGATAAACTGTCTGTTCTGTGCCTGTTTTTTCAGAAGAGCTTTCGTCTTCTGGCGGAAATACAGGATGACCAGGCCTGCGATCAATAGAGCGCAAAGCAATATCAGCACGCCCCAGAACCAGGTCTGCTCGTAAAATGTTTTCTCCTTGACCAGAGTCAGCTTCAGAGTCTCCACCGCCTTGTCAGTTCTTGTATCGATCACAGAGAAGACAAACTGGTAGGTTCCCCCGGCCAGATTGGTGTAGGTCAGGGGACGCATCTCCCGCTGGGTCAGACGGACTGCCTTATCGTCAAACCCTTTTAACTGGTAGGTCAGGTGCGGGTTGTTCAGAGAATAAGTAAAAGCGTAGGCATTGAGGCTAAGACGCTTGCAGCCAGCCGGTATCTTCACCCGGTCTCCCTTCACCGGGATATACTTGTCATCTGCCATCACAAAAGGTACCGACAGACGGATCTCTCCATCG
>CADBNQ010000134.1 GCA_902796045.1 uncultured Lachnospiraceae bacterium
TGACCTTTACGCCATACTTGTCAAGGATTCCTTCTTTATACAGCTCTGCGCAGAGGTTCAGACCGGACTGGCCGCCCAGGTTGGGCAGCAGGGCATCAGGACGCTCCTTTGCAATAATCTGCTCTAAACGTTTCACATTCAGAGGCTCAATATATGTCACATCTGCCATCTCCGGATCTGTCATGATGGTGGCAGGATTAGAGTTCACCAGCACAATCTCATAACCGAGGCTCCTTAATGCCTTGCAGGCCTGAGTGCCGGAATAGTCAAACTCGCATGCCTGGCCGATCACGATAGGACCGGATCCGATGATCAATACCTTATGGATGTCAGTTCTTTTCGGCATAATAGTATCCTTTCTCTTCTGCTTCCCTCTATTTTATCAATAGGTATTTTATCATATTTTTAATCAAATGCAACAAATATCCTCGGATGTATGCTATAATACGTTTGCAGGATTGCGGCAGATATATTGCAGCAGGACTGTTTATCACTTTTTCATATATTAAAGGTTACAAATAACACCATTATATAGGTAGAAAGAGGTTGAAGCATGTACAAATACAAGACAAAGGGAACCTGTTCCAGAGAGATCCAGTTTTCAGTCGAAGATCATAAAGTGAGAAATATCCATTTTGTCGGCGGATGTCCCGGCAACACCGAGGGCGTATCCATCCTGGCAAACGGAAGACCAGTGGATGAAGTCATCATGCTCCTTGAAGGGATTCCCTGCGGCAACAGGGGAACCTCCTGTCCTGACCAGCTGGCCAGAGCCCTGAAGCAGTATAAGAAAGAAAACCAGATGAGATAAGATAAGAGGATAGCACCGGAGGCTTTCAAGCATGAAACGCATTATATTAACCGGCGGAGGAACCGCCGGACATGTCACCCCCAATATGGCCCTGATCCCGGGCCTGAAGGATGCCGGCTTCGACATCCATTATATCGGATCACATAACGGTATCGAGCGCAGACTGATCGAAGAGATAGGGATTCCCTACCACGGGATATCCTCCGGAAAGCTCCGCCGTTATTTTGATATAAAGAATTTCTCTGATCCTTTCAAGGTGATGAAGGGCTACGCAGAGGCATCCCTCCTCATCAGGAAGCTGAAGCCGAATATCGTCTTTTCCAAGGGTGGTTTTGTCAGTGTCCCGGTTGTTCTGGCTGCCCGCACCCAGAAGGTTCCGGTGATCATCCACGAATCTGATCTCACCCCCGGACTTGCCAACAAGATCAGCATCCCCTGTGCCACAAAGGTATGCTGCAACTTTCCGGAGACCCTGGCCCATCTGCCCGCTGACAAGGCCGTGCTGAGCGGTTCTCCCATCAGACAGGAGTTATTCTCCGGCAGCAAGGTGGTCGGCCTTGCCATCTGTGGTTTTGACGGCAGCAAGCCTGTTCTTATGGCCATGGGCGGCAGCCTGGGAGCAGCCGCCATCAACGCCGCTCTCAGGGAGAATCTTGATGCCCTGCGTCAGAGATTTGATATCATCCACCTGTGCGGCAAGGGCAACTATGACCAGTCCCTGGAAGACACCCCTGGATATAAACAGTTTGAGTATGCCAGGGCAGAGCTGACCCACCTTTTTGCCGCAACAGATCTGATCATTTCCAGAGCCGGGGCCAATGCGATCTGTGAGCTGCTCGCCCTGAAGAAGCCCAACATCCTGATTCCCCTTCCGGCCTCCCAGAGCCGGGGAGACCAGCTGCTCAACGCGGCCTCCTTTGAGAATTCCGGTTACAGCTACGTCCTTCAGGAGGAGGAGATGGTTGGCGATGCTCTCCTCCAGGCTATAGATTATGTTTATAACGAACGAGATGAATACATACAGACCCTGAGTGACAGCAAGCTGAACGACGCCATTGCTATCATCAGCGACCTGATCATACAATATGCTAAAGAGTGAGGATACTATGGATTACGCAAAAGAATCTTTAAAGCTGCATCAGAAATGGAAAGGAAAGATTGAGGTGATCTCCACTGTGCCGGTGGCAGATGAGACCGACCTCTCCCTTGCCTATACACCGGGGGTGGCCAGCCCCTGTCTTGAGATCCAGAAAAACCCGGCTATGAGCTACGAACTGACCAGACGCCACAATATGTGTGCCGTCATCACAGACGGCAGTGCCGTGCTCGGCCTTGGTGACATCGGCCCGGAAGCCGGGATGCCGGTGATGGAAGGGAAATGTGTCCTCTTTAAGACCTTTGCTGATGTGGATGCCTTTCCGCTCTGTATCAAATCTCACGATGTCGATGAGATCGTGAACACGATCTATCTCCTGTCAGGTTCCTTCGGAGGAATCAACTTAGAAGACATCGCGGCTCCCCGCTGTTTTGAGATTGAGCGGAAGCTGAAGGAGAGATGTGACATCCCCATCTTCCACGATGACCAGCACGGGACAGCCATCATCACTCTGGCCGGACTGACCAACGCCTTAAAGCTGGTGGGCAAGAAGAGGGATGAGGTGAGAGTCGTGACTTCCGGCGCTGGCGCTGCCGCGATCTCCATCGTGAAGCTCCTCCTGTCTGCCGGTTTTACAGATGTGATTATGTGCGACCGGAAGGGAGCCATCTATAAAGGCAGAGAAGAAGGGATGAACTGGATCAAGGAGGAGATGGCAGAGATCACCAATCAGGACCGTCTGGCGGGCAGCCTGGCCGAGATGCTTAAAGGCGCAGATATATTTATCGGTGTCTCCGGTCCTGGCCTGGTCACCACAGACATGGTCCGGTCCATGAATGAGGACGCCATCATCTTTGCCTGTGCCAATCCCACGCCGGAGATCTTCCCGGAAGATGCCAGAGCCGGCGGGGCGAGGGTCATCGCCACAGGCCGCAGCGATTTCCCCAACCAGATCAACAATGTTCTGGCCTTCCCGGGCGTTTTCCGGGGAACCTTTGATGTCAGAGCCTCGGATATCAATGAAGAGATGAAGCTGGCCGCAGCCGAAGCGCTGGCCGGCCTGATCAGTCCCGATGAGCTCAGTGCCGACTACATCATTCCAAAGGCACTGGACCCCAGAGTTGGCAGGACAGTAGCCGATGCTGTAGCCAGGGCGGCCAGAGAAAGCGGCGTAGCAAGAATATAAGTATTAAGAACAAACAGAATGCCCGGAAGCAGGGAGAGATCAGCAGATACTCTTGCTTTCCGGGCATTAATATAATTTACTTAAACTACTTCCCACACCAACATATGTGCTTCTGTCTGTAAATCAGCGGATATCTGACCGGTACTGTGTGAAGAAATGTCAACTGTTTCTCA
>CADBNQ010000135.1 GCA_902796045.1 uncultured Lachnospiraceae bacterium
AGCAGGACATCCCTGCGGATCAGAGAGGAGATGATCCGGATATACTCTTCGTAGAAATCATGATGAGAACGCATCTCCTCAAAGCCGATATCAAGATAGACTACTGTATCCGGATCCAGGGACGATTCATGGATCAGCTGGTCCATCTCGTCCGGACAGAAGTGAAAAGCTGCCGAGAGGCAGGCTGCTCTGGAGAAAACGTCATTGTGCTTCAGAACAGCATAGAGGCTCATCAGCCCTCCCATGGAGCTTCCCGCTATCATGGTGTGCTCCCTGTCAGGAAGTGTAGGGTAAGCTGCATCGATCATCGGCTTTAATTCGCTGATCATCCACCGCATGGTGATCTGTCCCAGCCCCTGGACATAGCCAAAGTAGGGATCATAGAAAGAATAGGGGGAATACTCACATAAGCGGGCGTTGTCAGGCCCGTGGTTGCACTCGACAGCCACAATGATCATCTGTGTCTGTGTCCGGTCCATGTATTCTTGCATCCTCCAGCTCCTGCCGTAGGTGGCGTGAGAATCAAAGAAAACATTGTGTCCGTCGAACATGTACAGAACCGGATAGCGGAGATCCGGTTCTGTCTCGTAAGATTCAGGCAGATAGATATAAGCCAGTCGTTTTTCTTCGTGGGTCAGTTCAGGGATGGTGATGTCCCATGTTTTTACCATCAGTTGATACTCTCTCTTACTCTTCTTTGAAATCAAACAGCCCTTCTTCTATATCATGGAGCATATCCTGATAGTTGCTGTTGTAAGCATGGGCATTGGTGGACTGTTTAACGTGTTTGTTGACTGCAGCAGTAGATTTGGGTATGGGCTGTACAGTACCGGCACCGCCTACGCAGCCTCCGGGGCAGGCCATTCCTTCCAGCAGGCAGCCGTTCAGCTTCCCTTTTTTGGCCATAAGCAGCATCTTACGGCAGTTATCCAGACCTTCTGCATGCTCAATCTTTACTTCCCGGTCAGGATACTTGTTTGCGATGACATTGACTACAGCCTGGGCAACTCCGCCGGAGATGGCAAAGCGCCGGCCGTCTCCGCTGGCTCCGTGCATGGACTTGTCTTCGGGGAGGTCTGCGAAGTTGACATTCCTTGCCTCGAACATACCCTTTACTTCCTCGAAAGTCAGGACAAAGTCAACATCACTCCGGATGGTCCTTCTTCCGGCTTCCAGTTTTTTAGCCGCGCAGGGACCGATAAAAGCAACCTTGCAGCCAGGATGGAGACGCTTCATAATCCTTGCGGTAAGGACCATAGGAGTCAGAGCCATGGAGATATTCTCCGCCTGGTCAGGGAAGAGCTTCTTAACCATGACAGCCCATGCCGGGCAGCAGGAAGTGCCCATATAAGGCTTCTCTGCCGGTACCTCGCGGATGAAATCATCTGCTTCCTCCAGGGTACAGAGGTCCGCGCCGATGGCGACCTCTACCACATCTTCAAAACCAAGCGCCTGGAAGGCTGGTCTCAGCTTCCGGGGAGTCATGTCCGGACCGAACTGGCCGTCCACAGCCGGCGCGATGGCTGCATATACCGGGACATCAGACCGGATAGCCTGGATGGTCTGGAAGATCTGGGCCTTGTCTGCGATCGCACCGAAAGGACAGTTGGCAAGACACATACCGCAGCTGACACATTTCTCCTGGTTGATGTCGGCTCTGCCGAATTCATCAGAACTGATTGCCTTCATGCCGCAGGCTCTTGCGCAGGGCCGTTCCAGACGCAGGATCGCATTGTAAGGACATACCTGCATACATCTGCCGCATTTGATGCATTTGTCCTGATCGATAAAGGATCTGCCGTTCTTAAAGGAAATAGCGTCCTTGGGACAGACTTCATGGCAGGGATGAGCCAGACAGCCCTGGCAGCCGTCAGTCACGGTCACTTCGTTGTCCGGGCAGGCATGACAGGCAAATTTGATCACATCGATCAGGGGCGGCTCATAGTATTTCTCAGGCTTGACACATTCCTCTGCTCCTGTGGAAACCGGCGCATGCTCAGAAGCCTTGCGGAGGTTCAGCCCCATGGCCATCCTCATCCGCTCCTTGACGATGGCTCTCTCCAGGAAAACACTCTCCCTGTAAGTGGAAACTTCCCCGGGGATGATCCGGTAAGGGATCAGTTCCATCTCAGACAGGTCGCCTTCTTTGTAATTATAAGATAATTTTGCAACCTCTGCGTAGACTCTCTTTCTGATATCATTGACTGAAGTATAGATTCCTCTCATAGTCAACCTCCTTACTTAAAGGTTAGAATCAGTTTGTGAACAGGTATATTTTCCGTATCAATTTTACAATCTAATCGTATCACATAAAGGGTGAAGCGTCAAAAGAATTAGACAGTTCTGATTGAAGAAAAGGGTTGATTTATGTTAAAATTATAAAAATGTAAACATGACAGATATGATTGAATGAGGTGATAGCTGTGGCGGAACATCTGAGACTGAAGAAATCGAATTGTAGAAACTGTTATAAGTGTATCAGACACTGTCCGGTGAAGTCAATCCGCTTCTCTGCCGGCCAGGCCAATATCATTGGTGATGAGTGCATCCTCTGCGGTCACTGCTTTGTAGTCTGTCCCCAGGGGGCAAAAGAGATTGTGGATGAGACAGAGAAAGTCAAAGTCCTGCTTGCCGGCGGCACACCGGTCATCGCGTCCCTCGCCCCATCATTTATTGCCAATTATGACGGGGCCGGGATCGAGAGTATGAGAGATGCCCTAAAGAAGCTGGGCTTTTATGATGTGGAAGAGACTGCCATTGGGGCAACTATGGTCAAGCGTGAGTATGACAGAATGCTGATGGAGGAGAACCGGGATGTCCTGATCTCGTCCTGCTGCCCTTCCATCAACCTGCTGATCCGGAAATATTTTAAGTCCCTTCTTCCTTATCTGGCAGACGTAGCAACTCCCATGTACGCCCACTGCGCTGATATCAAGAGGCGGATTCCGGATGCAAAGACGGTCTTTATCGGACCCTGCGTGGCCAAAAAGGATGAAGGGGAGATGTCAGAGGATGTCGTGGACGCTGTCCTCACCTTTGAAGAGCTGACCAACTGGATGCAGGAGGAGGGTGTTGTACCGGAGAAGAAGAGCATCCCTGAGGAGAAAAGCCGGGCCAGGTTCTTCCCCACCACCGGCGGGATCATCAAGACCATGACCTGCGAAGCCCGGGACTATTCATACTTTGCAATTGACGGAGTTTCTAACTGCATTGCCGCCCTCCAGGACATCGCAGGAGGACAGGTCCATAAGTGCTTTATCGAGATGTCCGCCTGCCCTGGAAGCTGTATAGGCGGACCTGTCATGGAGAAATACCATCCCGGCCCCGTCAGAGACTATATGATGGTGGCATCCTATGCAGGAACAGAGGATTTCGATACGCCCCAGCCGGAGATATCGGAGATGAAATATCTCTATGAGCCTATGGATCATGATCGGAACATGCCCACTGAAGCCCAGATAACCGCCATCCTCCACGAGATGGGCAAGTATCAGCCCGAGGATGAGCTCAACTGCGGATCATGCGGCTACGATTCCTGTCGTGACAAGGCAGTGGCCATCTTCCAGGGGAAAGCCGACAGCTCCATGTGTCTTCCTTTCCTGATGGAGAAGGCCGAGAGCTTTTCCGATACGATCGTCAAGAACACCCCCAATGCCCTGATTGTGGTCAATGACCGGCTGGAAGTCCAGCAGATCAATGAGTCAGCCTGCCGGCTGATGAATATCCGCCGGGAGTCAGATATACTGGGCGACCAGATCGTCCGCATCCTGGAACCCGATGTTTTCAAGAGTGCCCTGCGGAGCAACAGGAGTATCCACAACCACATGGTCTACCTTGCCGAATATTCCTGCTACGTGGACCAGACAGTGATCCCCGCGGAAAACGGCCGTTTTGTCATCTGCATCATGCGGGATGTGACGGATGAGATGCATGAGCGCCTCAGGAAAGAGGATATCAGCAGGGAGACTGCTGAGGTGGCAGACCGTGTTGTAGATAAACAGATGCGAATCGTTCAGGAGATTGCTTCCCTGCTGGGTGAAACAGCCGCAGAGACCAAGATCGCCTTGTCAAAACTGAAGGAGTCTATTGCTGATGAATGATTTATTTGCGGATATCGGATATAAAAGTATTAATCATGCGGGAGAACAGCTTTGCGGAGACCATGTTGATGTAGTGGAGCAGGGTGAGGATTCCACAGTGATCGTCCTTGCAGACGGCCTGGGGAGCGGCGTCAAGGCCAGCATCCTGTCCACCCTGACTTCAAAGATCATTTCCACCATGATCGCCCAGGGGATCTCCATCGAAGAGTGTGTCTCCACCATCGCTGCCACTCTCCCAGTGTCTTCGGAGCACGGGGTTGCCTACTCGACATTTACCATCATTCACCTGAAGCACAATCAGACGGCAGAGCTGATCCAGTATGATAACCCCCATATTATCATGATCAGGAATGATGACCTGTACGACTATCCCATGATGGAGATGAACATTGACGGAAAGAAAATCTTCCGTACAAATATCCGGCTGAGGGAGAATGATATTTTTGTAGCCATGAGTGACGGCTGCCCTCATGCCAGTGCAGACCTGGCCTACAATAATAACTGGAAGAGGGAGGACATTGCCGATTTTATGCTGGCCATGTCCATCGCAGGATACACGGCCAAGTCCCTATGCACCCTTCTTGTGGATGAATGCAACAAGCTTTACGAGGGAAGACCATTAGATGATGCCACAGCCTGTGTGGTCAGGATCAGGAAGAGGGCGCCGATGAACATCCTCTTCGGACCCCCAAAGAATCCTGATGACAGTGACCGGATGATGAGCCTCTTCTTCTCAAAGAAAGGCAAGCATATCATCTGCGGCGGGACAACCTCGGCCATAGCGGCCAAATGGCTGGGCAGGAAGCTCAATGTCAGTACCGAGTACCAGACAGGGTCTGATGTGCCCCCCATTTCGGAGATCGAGGGCGTGGACCTGGTCACCGAAGGAGTGGTGACCATGGGCCGGGTGGAACTGTATGCAAGGGATTACCTCAATGACAACGAATACTATGACACCTGGCGGTTCGGACGGGACGGCGCTTCGCGCATATGTCAGCTTCTCTTTGAAGAGGCAACTGACATCAACTTCTATGTAGGAAAGGCAGTCAACCCCGCCCACCAGGATCCTGATCTACCCCTGAACTTTAATCTGAAAATGAATCTGGTCAAAGATCTTTCCAGAGACCTTAAAAAGATGGGCAAGCATGTCAAAGTAAGCTATTATTAAGCATTTATTAACTAAAACTTCCCACATGAGAACTGTATAGAGTCTGTCATCATCGGTATCTGCCGGTACATGACTTCAGAAATGTACTGTTTCATCATTCA
>CADBNQ010000136.1 GCA_902796045.1 uncultured Lachnospiraceae bacterium
GAACCTGCTTTTTTAAAAATACTACCATACCAGAGCCGGACGATAAGCCGGGTTATGTCTCGAATGATCATCTGTCTGAGCCTGCCGTTGCCGGAAGGCTTAAGCGGCCAACCTGAAAACGATCCGGGCCGGATCATGGTTTTCTATTCGGCCTTGCTTCGGATGAGGTTTACATGGCATCCCCTGTTACCAGGGGATCGGCGGGCTCTTACCCCGCCTTTCCACCCTTGCCCGGGGACCGACGGGACAGCATCAGCTGTCCAGACGGTCCCCGGGCGGTTTATTTCTGTTGCACTATCTCTGGAGTCGCCTCCGCCGGACGTTATCCGGCATCCTGCCCTGTGAAGCCCGGACTTTCCTCTCCCCGGTCCGGACCAAAAAGGCCTGGACCGCTAAGCAGGCTCACAGACCTGCATGGAAGCGATCATTTATCCGACTCTGACATGTCTGACTATTCTAGCAGAAGCTTCCTGTTTAGTCAATATATTGTTCAAATGTAACAAGTTCTTAAAGATTTATTCATGGTTCTATGTTATCATCTTATGGAAGAGGGAAAGGATTCCTGTGCAGTTTATGTGATAATAATTCAGAGGTGTGTGATTATGGATAAGAATGCTACTATTCTGGTGGTTGATGACGATAAAGAAATTGCTGATCTCGTGGAGATATACCTGGTGAATGACGGATACAGGGTCTTGAAGGCTTCGGACGGGGAACAGTGCCTGGCTATGCTGGCAGAACATCCCGAGGTTCGTATGCTGATCCTTGATATCATGATGCCCGGCATTGACGGACTCGATGTGACCAGAACGATCAGGCAGACGAGCAATATACCCATACTTCTGCTTTCAGCCAAGGCGGAGGATATGGATAAGATCGTGGGATTCGGAACAGGCGCAGATGACTATCTGACCAAGCCCTTCCATCCTCTGGAGCTTCTGGCCAGGGTCAAGTCCCAGATGAAGCGTTACACTGTGATTGAACCTGCCTCGGAAGAAGTTCAGAAAAAAGATGAGATCGAGGTGCAGAACCTGACTATCAATAAAACCGCACATGTAGTTAAGAAGAACGGACAGGAGATCGCCCTGACACCCATTGAGTTTGATATCCTCTACCTGCTGGCCTCCAACAAAGACAGGGTGTTCAGTACGGATGAGATTTTTGAGCGGGTGTGGAATGAGAAGGTCTATGAGGTAAATAATACTGTCATGGTTCATATCAGAAGGCTCAGAGAGAAGATCGAGGATAATTCCAGGAGTCCCAAGATTCTGAAGACGGTATGGGGGGTAGGATATAAGGTTGAAGGTTAGACGATTTCGCAGCTTTCGTTTTAAGATGGTCAGGTATATGCTTTTAAGTATCCTGGCCACCTTTATTACTGAAGGAATTATTTTTTTAGGAATATTTTTGTATGAGACAGAGAATATCGCAGGAGAATACCGTAAGGTATGGGGAGCATCCGGGCAGAGCAGCATGCCGCTGCGGATGTTTTCTTTTTCCCAGTCCACGGTCCTGGATTTCTTTGTCATCCTTTTGTTCACCATTCTTTTGTTCACCATGTATTTTGTCCTGATCTCCCACAATTTTGTCATCTATGTCAGGGAGATTATCACAGGGATTGACCGCATGAAAGGGGGAAACCTGCTGGAGGAGATCCCTGTCAAGGGAGACGATGAGTTTGCCGAGATCTCGGTGGCGATCAATGAGATGAGAAAAGAACTCCACGACACCATGGAGAGCCAGAGGATAGCCGAAAAGACCAAGGATGAGCTGATTACAAATGTGGCTCATGACCTGAGAACACCTCTGACGTCCATACTGGGTTACCTTGATCTCCTGACCGAGGGAGATTTTCTTACGGAAGATCAGCGTCAGAAGTATCTTGGCATCGTTTCTGCCAAGGCCAGACAGCTGGAGACCCTGATTCGCGATCTTTTTGATTACACACGGTATGATAAGGATAAAGTAAAGATTAAAAAAGAGATACTGGATCTCAATCTCTTTATGCCCCAGATCATCGATGAGTTTTACCCCAGTCTTATGGAGAACCAGCTGGAGTGCATCACAGATTTTTATGAGGGTGCCCTGAATATAGAAGGAAACGGAGAACTTCTGGCCAGAGCAATTGGGAACCTGATGTCCAATGCCATCAAGTATGGCGCGGAGGGAAAGGTTATAGAAGTCAAGACCGGTCGTATGGACAAGATGGCCTATGTGGCTGTGATCAACTACGGCAGAGTGATCCCTCCGGAAAACCTGGAGAAGATCTTCGAGAAGTTTTACCGGGTTGAATCCTCCCGCTCATTAAAGACAGGAGGAACAGGGCTGGGACTGGCCATTGCCAAGAACATCGTGAACCTTCACGACGGACACATATGGGCCTCCAGTGATGAATCCGGCACCAGGTTTCAGATTGAGCTGCCGGAGGTCAGACCCCGTAAATAAAGGCGCGAAAGCCGTGTAGAGCTCGCTCGGAATCGACAGGATGATTCCGGATGCATGAGGAGATCAGGATGCTGAATGACTTGTTTCGTACATATAAGAAAATAATCATAGCGGTCGTTCTTCTTCTTTCTGCCATCCTTTTCTGGTTTTTCGGCTGTCACCGCATAAGAAGCGGCAAAAGAGAGGTGACCAGATGGAAACAGGCAGAAGAGGGAATACAAAGCTATGATTTTCACACAGAACATATCTTTGGGACGATCACCTTCGGGACAGGCGGCCGTCTTTCTGCTGACAGATCCCAGCCTGTTGTTATGAACATTTCCAGTATGGATGATTCTTTTACCGGGACTGTCAAGATCACTCTTCCCGGGGAGGAAGGCAAGGGCATCGCCTATCAGTCAGCTGTAAAATGTATCAAAGGATACCCTTCAAGAGTCACCCTGAGCATTCCCCGTCTTGGCAATGTCTCTTTTTTCAGTGTCGAGATCCTCGACCAGTATGGTACAGAGGAGCTGGCAGAGATGATCATAGGGGCTTCTGACATAGGGGTGAGCGCTGACGCTGGAAGCCTGTCAGAGAAGAAGACGGTTTATATCGGCTATTTATCTGATGAACCGGAGAAGCTGGAATGGCTCAATGAACTGGAGTTCGTAAAGGGACAGACCAATATCGTGATCAGCCTGTATAAGATCAGAGAAAAGGATCTTTGGAGCGGCACACAGGGTCTGCAGTCTCTGTCAGGCATTCTGATCGACGATTATAATACATCACGTCTGTCTTCCAGACAGGTGAACTGTCTCAGGGAATGGGTTGAAAAAGAGGGAGGAAGTCTGCTGATCGGTACAGGGGCACATGCAAAAGGTGTTCTGGCCGGCCTGAAGAACCTGACCGGCATGACGCCGGGAGAGAGTCAGGAGGAATCCCTGCAGTTTAATTATGAAGACGAATCATCAGGTTATGTGACTGTGGAGACAAACAGCCTGAAGATGTCTGAAGGCAGACCCTTCCGGTCTGAAAATATCTCCTATCCTGCATCCTGCTACCGGACTTTGACCGGAAAAGGCCGTCTGCTGACACTGACCTGGAGCCTCACAGATGATGCTCTCCTGCAGTGGACAGGCAGAGAGAATATGAGCAGGGAGCTGTTCGAATGCTTTATCCCCGAGGATCTCAGGGATTATTATTCCGATGAGGACAGCAGCTGGGATCTGAGACGAGCCCTTTATTCTTTCCTGAAGTCACAAAGTCCCAATATCTTTAATTATGCAATGTTTTTTATTGCTTATCTTTCTGCTCTGGGTTTCTTCTCCTACTATATGCTTCGAAAAATGAAGAAGAGGGAGTATGTCTGGGTGATTGTCCCGCTCATCTCTCTTCTGTTCAGTATCGGCCTCTATATCAGGATGAGGGGGTTAGGGGATAATGCCATGAGTTCCTATTCCGCGCTGGAGATCATTGACAGCAAGGACGTTCAGCAGAATATTTATTTTCTGTACCAGAACAATGAGGGTGACGGCAGCAGCATTGACCTCGTGCCCGAGATCACCCATGTGGAGCCGATGGATTATTCTTACAGGACTGGGGACGAAGATGTGGCTTCTCTGCGGCGCCTGAAGCAGGATTATACCATCAATAATACTAAAAAAGGCTACGATATTGTTTTTGAAAAGACTGTTCCCGGAACCGCCCAGCTCATGCAGATGGTAAAAGAAGACGGACAGGAGGCTGGGCCACCATGCTTTAAGGCCGACCTGCAGGGGAATATGAGCACCTTTTCCGGAACAGTGACCAACTGCTCGGACTGGCACTTTTCCAGGGTCATCCTGACCAGAGGCTGCCAGTACAAGGTACTGTATGATCTGAAGCCGGGCGAGCAGGTGTCTGTAGATGCCAAAGATATCAGGTGCTGGTCGGGCTTTGAACAGGAGAATACAGCCTATGGACAGGATGAAGGACAGGGAAGTCTCTCAAGTCTTGTGAACTATGTCCTTTCCGGCTGCACCAGTGATCATGAAGATTTTAACACGGTCCTTATTGCAGGTATTACCAGTGATAAGAACATCAAAGTGCTGACGGACCAGGATAAACTGCAGAATCAGGAGACGATCTTTTTCGACAGGTTCTCTCTGCCGGCTGACCAGGATCTTTACTATATTTCAGATATCAACAGAGAGTGCCTGACCGGGGACAGCACGGAGAGCTCGCTGGCCAGAGATACTCTTGAAGAGAAAAAGACCAAGGCGGTCTATCAGTTTGCCATGGATAAGACGGTCTGGCTGGCTGCCAGGAACCGGGATACGTTTAGCGGATCCATCTATGCCTATAATTACAGGACCGGTAAAGACGATATCATATTCAGTCATCAGGAAGACACCATGAATGCCCGGGATCTGGAGCCTTATATCTCCGAGACCCACAGGATGACCCTGACCTATAAGCTTAAGGATGACAGCGATTTCGGACCGGCCCCTCTGCTGACATTTGTGTTGAAGGAAGAAAGTGGTTCACAATGATCGAGTTTCGGAATATTACTGTAAAAGAGAATGACAAGCTGATACTGGACGATTTTTCTCTGGTGGTTCCTGACAGAGTGATCATGGGACTTGTCGGCGGTGATGACATTGCCAAATCATGCGTGCTGTCGGTAGCAGGAGGCCTCAGACAGCCTGATCTGGGCCAGTTTCTTCTGGATGATGAACCGGTCTGGGAGGAAGGACAGGACACGGAGAACTATGGCCTGATCGGCTATATGCCGGGACATTATGGCTTTTATGACCTGCTCAGCCTGAGTGAATATCTGGAATTTTTCCTGTCTTTATACAGGGTCAACTCCAGATACTGGGACAAAAGAATGGAAGCCGTCCTGACACTTATAGACATGAAGGAATACGAAGATGCCTACATCAATGAGATCCCGGCGGACAGATATCCCTTCCTCTGCCTGGGAAAGACCCTTCTCCACGATCCGGAGTGGCTTTTTCTTGATGACCCTTTTCTGGGTCTGAACGGCTCCGGGAGAAACAAAATGATCAGGATTCTTCTGTCTCTGCAGGAACAGGGCAAATCGATCGTCATTCATTCCCAGCTGTTTCCGGAGCTTCTGGATTTCTATACAGATGTGGCTGTGATAGAAGGAGGAAAGGCGATTGCCAGCGGGTTGATCCAGGATGTCTATGAGATCGCCATGAAGGAGAGTCCTGTAAGAATGCATGTGATCGCCGGGATGGATGAAGCCCTGGCTGTGCTGAAACAGAACCGCCTGGTAGAGCGGGTGACGGTCAATGAGATGGACGTTATTTTCCGCTTTAACGGAGGAGCAAAAGAGGAAGCAGAGCTTCTGTCTGATCTGACGGGAAACGGAGCTCTGGTTCAGAACTATATGAGAAAACACGTAAACATTGAGCAGATTTTCCGGGGAGGCATCGGATGAGGAATCCTTTTTTAAAAATCCATATGTTGATAGAGGGCCGGAACCTGAGACTGCCCCTGACGATCCTGTTCTACAATGCGATTCTGGCATTTGTGATGCTGATATTCCTGTTTTTTAATTCAGAGAGCTTCCAGGAGGGACTGTATTTTGATACAGCCTCCTATCTGCATCAGTTTCTGATCTTAAGCTCTATCCAGATCGGAACGGTTTTTCTCCTGATGCCTTTTTATGTTTCTGGGCTCTATGTCAATGACAGGGAAAAACATATGCTGGAGCAGTTTGCCATGGTACCGGGCGTAAACCGTCAGTTTGTGGAGGCAAAGATCATTCTCGTTCTCATGATGAACGGGCTGCTGTTTATCTCCGGCGTGCCGGTGACCGCCCTGGCCTGCATTTATACCGGCCTGGGCTGGCAGAAGATCATCCGTCTTGCCATGATGGTGTTTTTGTTTGCCTTCTGGAGCGGATCGGTCTCGATCTTTTTTTACAGTATCAGCAGCCGGCTGGTCTGGTCTTTTGCGGGAACCCTCACAGCCGAGTTTGCATTTACGGTCGGAACCCTCTTTCTGATCGAACTTTGCAGAAACGGCGGCATTGCCATGACCAGGGGAACTGGTATGCCTGAGGAGCTGTCAGCCTTCTGCCTGTTTCTCCTGATGTTAAACCCTATATCCTCTTATTTCGGCTACTACGGCAACATCACCGGGGATAACGGACTGATTTCTTATTACTGCAGCCATTTCGGAATTGATGCCAGCGGGCGCTGGTTCAACCTGCTCTTCTTCAAATTCGCGGGACTGACCTGTTTCCTTACCGGTCTGCTCTTTCTCAGCCTGGCAGTGCGATATATGAATATGAAAAAAACTTCGGCCGGACATGACTGAAAATCTTAAAATCCACTTGAGATACTTGCCTTATTGTGATATATATATTTAACATCTGAAGAAACCGGATAAGCAAGAACCATGAAGCAGGAGGATAGGAATGGATCTGATTTACAGAAGCACCAGGGATAAAAATGAGACAGCGACCGCTTCTGAGGCGATTCTCAGGGGACTGGCAGGTCAGGGCGGCCTGTATGTGCCGGACAGGATTCCGAAGCTTGAGGGCTCTTTGACCCGCCTGTCAAAGATGAGCTATCAGGAAATCGCCTATGAGGTTATGAAACTGTATCTGACTGATTTTACGGAGGATGAACTCAGGTATTGTATTGACAGTGCTTATGATGAGAAGTTTGACACGCCCTCCATCGCGGAGCTTGTGAAGAAGGATAACGCCTGGTATCTTGAGCTCTTTCACGGAGCCACGATTGCCTTTAAGGATATGGCCCTGTCCATCCTTCCCTATCTCCTGACTACCAGTGCGAAAAAGAACAACATCAGCAATGAGATTGTGATCCTGACTGCCACCTCCGGTGATACCGGCAAGGCGGCTCTGGCCGGCTTTGCCGATGTAGAAGGGACCAGTATCATCGTGTTTTATCCTAAGGACGGCGTCAGTCCCATCCAGGAAAGGCAGATGGTCACACAGCGGGGAGATAATACCCATGTGATAGGGATCAGGGGGAATTTTGACGATGCCCAGACCGGCGTTAAAAAGATGTTTTCAGATCCTGAGCTTGCCAGGGAACTGGATGCGGCAGGATACCAGTTTTCCTCGGCCAATTCTATCAATATAGGCCGTCTGGTTCCCCAGATCGTCTACTATGTGTATACTTATGCGAATCTGCTCTCCCGCGGAGAGATCAAAGAAGGGGAGAGGATCAATTTTGTGGTACCCACAGGCAACTTCGGCAATATACTGGCAGCCTGGTATGCGAAAAAGATGGGTCTGCCGGTGGCAAAGCTGATCTGTGCCTCCAATGAAAACAAGGTCCTTTTTGACTTTTTCAGAACAGGATGCTATGACAGGAACAGAAAGTTCATACTTACATCCTCTCCTTCCATGGATATCCTGATTTCCAGCAATCTGGAGAGACTGATTTATGAGGCTGCTGGCAGAGATGCTGAAAAGAACCTGGCGTTCATGAAACAGCTGTCTGACCAGGGAAGCTACACAGTGACCGAAGAGATGAAAGAGGCCTTTTCCGATTTTTATGGCAATTATGCCAGTGAAGAGGAGACAGCTGACCGGATCAGGGACCTGTATGAGAAAACAGGCTATATCATAGATACCCATACAGCAGTAGCCTCTGCAGTCTACAATAAGTATCTGGAGGAGACGGGTGATACCACCAGGACCGTGATCGCATCTACAGCCAGTCCTTATAAGTTTACC
Organism: uncultured Lachnospiraceae bacterium; assembly: GCA_902796045.1. GTDB lineage: Bacteria > Bacillota > Clostridia > Lachnospirales > Lachnospiraceae > Anaerobutyricum. Next base: position 8,153 of record CADBNQ010000136.1, read on the forward strand.
AGAAGTGTGATGCAGGCTGTTGAACCGTCATTGAGCGGTCAGAGCGATTTTGAACTTGTCGACCAGCTGTACCGTCTGTCAGGGGTGAAGATTCCGGCTGCGATTGAAGATATCCGGACTGCCCCGGTTCTCCATGACACAGTATGTGATAAAGAAGACATGTGCAGTGAAGTAAAAAGAGCCTGTGGAATTATTGACACCATTCATGTATGAGAGTATAATAAAAAGGATAGCGTTTGGTGCCTTGATAAAGGATTTTAATTTAGAATCAGGAGAACGTACATGGATGATGAAAGATTAAAGTTTTCTAATTTAATGGAGTCACTGCTCAAGCAGGCACATCAGAATAAGAATGTGCTGGAGTATAAGGACATCAACGATGTTTTTAAGGATGTTGAGCTTACTCCTGAGAAGTTTGAATGGATTCTGGATTATTTTGAGAAACAGGGAGTTGATGTCCTGAATACTTCCGAATCGGAGGAGGATGACGATTTCATTGATGATGATACTGAAGAAGTCGAGCTCATCGATGATACGGATATCCTTGAAGGAGTCAGCCTGGAAGACCCGGTCCGCATGTATCTGAAGGAGATCGGTAATATACCGCTCCTGACTGCGGAAGAAGAAGTCTTTCTGGCTCAGAGGATCGAGAAGGGGGATGAGCAGGCCAGGAAGCAGCTGATCGAGGCCAACCTCCGTCTGGTCGTCAGTATTGCCAAGAAATATGTGGGGCGGGGTATGTCCTTCCTCGACCTCATTCAGGAAGGTAATATGGGCCTGATGAAAGCTGTCGAGAAGTTTGATTATAAGAAGGGCAACAAGTTCAGTACATATTCCACCTGGTGGATCCGCCAGGCGATTACCAGAGGGATCGCAGATACAGCCAAGACGATCCGCGTACCGGTGCATATGGTTGAGACCATCAACAAGACACTGCGAACTTCGAGGATGCTTCTGCAGGAACTCGGCCGGGAACCCACCAATGACGAGATCGCCAAAAAGATGAATATGCCGGTCTCTAAGATTGACGAGATATTAAAAACATCTAAAGATCCGGTTTCCCTTGATACTCCGATCGGGGAAGAGGAAGACAGCCAGCTGGGTGATTTCATCGAAGATGAATCCCTTCTTTCCCCCGTTGATTCCGCCTCTTTTTCCATGTTAAAGGAAGAACTGAATGAGGCCATGGAATCCCTGACTGAACGGGAACGTAATGTCATCAAGCTCCGTTTCGGACTGGATGATGGCAAGACCCGCACTTTGGAGGAAGTAGGACGGGAGTTCAATGTCACCAGGGAGCGTATAAGACAGATCGAAGCCAAGGCGCTTCGCAAGCTGCGTCATCCCAGCAGGAGCCGGAAGCTGAAAGATTTCCTGGAGTAGGAACCGGTCTGCGGCAGCGGACGAATTGATACCCCATGCGGCATGTTTTGAATGCTGCGTGGGGTTTTTCAGCTAATGAGAGGAGAATATGTCTATGAGCAGCAGGCAGACTTTTTTTGAAGTATTTCCTGATTTCCGGACCAGTGAAGAACTGCAGTATACTTTATCAGATATGATCGTGACAAAAGTGGTGATGCGGCAGCAGGACCGGCGCCTGACCATTCATCTTAGAGGAGATCATGTCCTTGGGAAGAAGCTGGTCAACAAAATTGCCTATGATCTGAAGAACCAGCTGTTTGGAAACACAGCGGTTTTTGTGGTGATAGACGATACCTACGAGCTTTCTCCTCTGTATACCCTGGAACGTCTCACCAAAGATTACTGGCCCAGCATTCTGTACGAGATCAGACAGATGGGCCAGATCGAGTACAATCTTGTCCGAAACTGTGAATGGGGTTTCCGAGGGAACATCCTGACCCTCCTGCTTGAGGACAGCTTTCTGGCAAGAAGAAAATCAGCCTTATTAAAAGAGTATTTTGAGAACCTTTATGCTCATCGGTTCGGCCGGGAGATACACATTGGCTTCAATTATACAGAAGATGCTAAAAATGCTTTTTACCGGGCCAGAGAGCACCAGCTTAACCAGGAAGTGGATCTGGTGATGGAACGGATTCACAGGCAGGAGGAAGAAAAAAAGAACAGGTCCGGCTCAGGAGAAGAAGAGCAGGGGACCAGAAAGACAGGAGGCTATCATCCTGCCAACTTCTTTGAAGAAAGAGCCAGGCGTCAGGAGTTTTCAGGCAGACGCCGTCCTCCGAAAGATCCCGATGTGATCTATGGGAGGGACTGTGATGGGGAGGTCATTCCCATTAAGGAGATCATCGATGAGATCGGTCAGGTGGTGGTAAGGGGGAAGATCATCCGGCTTGAGACCCGTGAGATCAGATCCGAGAGGAGCATTATTACTTTTGTCATCACTGACTACACGGATTCCATCAGCGGCAAGGTATTCCTGAAAAATGACCAGGTGCCGGATTTTCTTGCTGATTTCCAGAAAGGCAGGTGCTATAAGATCAAAGCCCTGCCTAAAAATGACACCTACGAACATGACCTGTCTCTGACTTCCATCGGAGGAATCAAGCCTGTCCCGGATATATCTGAACGGAGAATGGACAGGAGTCTCGATAAGAGAGTAGAGCTCCACCTGCACACGGTGATGAGTGATATGGACAGTGTTGTGGATATCCCTGAGATGATCAGGACAGCCAGGGATTGGGGACACAAGGCAGTGGCCATCACTGACCACGGTGTCCTGCAGGCATTTCCCATAGCAGCCCACTGCCTGAAAAAAGATGATCCCTTAAAGATCCTGTATGGCGTTGAAGGGTATTTTGTAGATGACCTGAAGAATATTGTCACCGGTGCCAAAGGACAGAGCCTGATGGATGACTTTGTGGTTTTTGACCTGGAGACGACAGGTTTCTCTCCGATTCATGATGAGATCATTGAAATCGGGGCAGTAAAGGTCAGCGGGGGCAAAGTCTGCGATCATTACAGCACATTCATCAACCCAGGATGTCCTGTTCCCCGCAGGATCACAGACCTGACGGGGATAGATGACAGCATGGTAAAAGATGCCCCTGGTCCTGACCGGGTCCTGCCGGACTTCCTGGAATTCTGCCGGGGATGCAGCCTGGTGGCCCACAATGCGGAATTTGATGTCAGTTTTGTGGAGGAGAAAGCTGCAGGGCTGGGCTGTGAGACAGATTTTACAGTGCTGGACACGGTTCAGATGGCCAGACTCCTGCTGACCGGGCTGAACAGGTTTAAGCTCAATACCGTGTGCAAGCACCTGGGCATCAAGCAGGAGCACCACCACAGAGCTGTGGACGATGCCAGAGTCACGGCGGAAGTCTTTATCCGTTTTATCGAGATGCTGGCTGACCGGCACATCACGACCCTTGCGGAGCTGAATGACCTGGGGGCTTCCTCCCCCGAACTGATTCGTAAATCCATGACCTGGCACGGCATCATCCTTGTCGCAAATGAGACCGGACGGATTAACCTCAACCGGCTGGTTTCCGAATCGCATCTGAAGTATTTTAACCGGAGACCGAGGATCCCCAAGAGTCTGATTGAGAAATATCGTGAAGGTCTGATCCTGGGATCTGCCTGTGAAGCCGGAGAATTGTTTCAGGCTGTTATAAGGGGGAAGAGTGAGGAGGAGATCGCCAGGATCGTCCGTTTTTATGATTATCTGGAGATCCAGCCTGTCAGCAACAACCGTTTTATGATCGAGAGTGACAAGTATGACGCAAAAAGTGAGGAAGACCTGCGGGATTATAACCGCCGGATCGTAGAGCTTGGAGAAAAATACGGGAAGCCTGTTGTGGCAACGGGCGATGTCCATTTCTTAAACCCCGAGGATGAGCTTTATCGCAGGATCCTCCAGGCCGGCAAAGGGTTTGCCGACGCGGACCGCCAGGCAGAGCTTTATTTCAGGACCACAGAAGAAATGCTTGCCGAGTTTTCCTATCTGGGAGAAGAAAAAGCCTTTGAGGTGGTGGTGACCAATACCAACAAGATCGCCGACAGTATTGAAAGGATTTCTCCCGTCTATCCGGATAAGTGCCCGCCTGTGATCCCGGATTCTGACAAGACCCTGACTGACATCTGCTACAAAAAGGCCCATGAAATATACGGACCTGACCTGCCTGAGATTGTAGAGGAGAGGCTGAACAGAGAGCTGCATTCCATTATTTCCAATGGATTTGCTGTCATGTATATCATAGCCCAGAAGCTGGTGTGGGATTCCAATGAACATGGCTATCTTGTAGGTTCCAGGGGGTCTGTGGGATCGTCCTTTGTGGCGACCATGTCCGGTATCACCGAGGTTAATCCCCTGCCCGCCCACTACATCTGCCCTTCCTGTTATTTTGTGGACTTCGATTCGGAGCATGTGAAGCCATATACCAAAATGGGTATGTCCGGCTGCGATATGCCTGACAGGGCATGCCCCCGCTGCGGAGCCATGCTCAAGAAAGAGGGCCATGATATACCTTTTGAGACCTTCCTTGGATTTAAGGGGAACAAGGAACCGGATATCGACCTGAATTTTTCCGGAGAATATCAGGGTAAGGCCCACAAATACGTTGAGGTGATTTTTGGTGAAGGCAAAGCCTTCCGCGCGGGAACCATCGGCACTGTCGCTGAGAAGACAGCCTATGGATATGTGATGAAATACTTTGAGGAGAGGGGTATCCACAAAAGGCGGTGCGAGATTGACCGGATCGCGGCAGGCTGTACAGGGGTAAAGAGGACGACCGGACAGCATCCGGGCGGGATCATAGTGGTTCCCCATGAGCATGACATTTATGAGTTCACTGCCATACAGCATCCTGCCAATGATGTAAATACCGATATCGTCACGACACATTTTGAGTACCATTCGATAGACCATAATCTTCTGAAGCTTGATATCCTGGGGCATGATGACCCTACCATGATCCGCAGGCTGGAAGACCTGACCGGCGTCGATGCCAGGACGATTCCTCTCGATGATCCGAACGTCATGGCCCTCTTTCACGGTACTTCGATCATGGGGATCACGCCGGAGGATATCGGGGGTGTGGAGCTTGGCTCCATGGGTGTACCGGAGTTTGGAACCGATTTTGTCATGCAGATGCTGAAGGATACAAACCCGAAATCCTTCTCAGACCTGGTCCGGATTTCCGGCCTGTCCCACGGAACAGACGTGTGGCTGGGCAATGCCCAGACACTGATAGAGAACGGCCAGGCTGAGATATCCACGGCCATATGCTGTCGTGATGATATCATGACCTACCTGATCAATATGGGGCTGGATAAAGAACTCTCCTTCACCATCATGGAGTCTGTGAGGAAGGGAAGAGGGCTGAAGCCAGACTGGGAAGAGGAGATGCTTGCCCATGGGGTTCCGGACTGGTATATCTGGTCCTGCAAAAAGATCAAGTACATGTTCCCCAAGGCTCATGCAGCGGCCTATGTCATGATGGGATGGAGGGTTGCCTGGTATAAGGTATATTATCCTGTGGCCTATTATGCCGCCTTCTTCTCTATCAGAGCCTCTGCCTTTTCCTATGAGATTATGTGCCGTGGACCGGAGATACTGGAGGAGGCGCTTTCTGAGCTGCAGAGGATGCCTAAGGAGCGGCAGACCAAGAAAGATCAGGATACGATCAGGGATGGACGAATTGCCCGGGAAATGTATGCCCGGGGGATCAGCTTTGTCCCCATTGATATCTACAAGGCTAAAGCCAGAGAGTGTATCATTATTGACGAAACCCATATCATGCCGCCTATCTCCAGTGTCGAGGGCCTTGGGGATAAGGCCTGCGAGCAGGTGGAGGAGGCTGCCCGATCCGGGCCCTTTACCTCTCTGGACAGCTTCAGAGAACTGGCCAGGGTCAACAAGACCAGTGTGGACAAGATGGTGGAGCTTGGGATCCTGGAAGGACTGCCTGAGAGTGATCAGCTGACCTTTGATTTCTTCCTCTCAGACCAGTGACCGGAGAGCCCCGGGAACTTTATTCGTGACAACAGGACCGTTTAATGGTATGATGGTTTAAATAAAGGAGGTCTGCTATGGCATATATTAAGAATGCGAGACTGCTGGGCAATGCCTGGGCTGCTCCGGGGGCAGTCATTGTGGGCAATGTAACCATAGGTGATGAGAGCTCTGTATGGTATAACGCAGTGATCAGAGGAGATCAGGGGCAGATTGTCATAGGGTCCGGCACCAACATACAGGACGGTGTGGTGGTGCACTGCTCTGTCGGCTTCCCCTGTCATATCGGCAACGGCGTGTCCATCGGCCATAACGCGGTCATCCATGGATGTACGATTGGTCATAATTCTCTGGTCGGCATGGGTGCTGTCATCATGAATGGCGCATCAGTAGGAGAAGACTGCATTATCGGGGCAGGAAGCCTGGTGACCAAAGGGATGGAGATACCGGATGGCATGCTTGCTCTGGGCAGTCCTGCCAGGGTGATCCGTCCTCTCACAGAAGAGGAGAAACGGGACAACCAGACCAATGCCATTGCTTACATGATGATGAAAACAGTTCAGTGATCAGCAGCCCTTTACAGCGCGATAAGGAGGAGAAAAGGATGTCCGATCAGGAGAGATTCGAAGAGCACACAAGGTCAGCTTCAGGAGGGAGAACAGTCTCGAACGGAAGCAATACTGTCAAGAGGAAGCGATACCAGGGATATGATGTCGAGAAGATTACCGGCAAAGCGTACAGGAAGAACAGACCATGGTTCTGGAAAGTTCTGACCTTTAGTTTCCTGGTCTCTCTGATTATCATTTCCGCTATTGCTGCTTATCTGGTGATGGGTGACAAGAAGCAGACAGACTATCTCACCGGCATGAATGAAGCCAATACCATGACTTCCCTGCTGGAAGGTCATAAGAATGTCACCATCACAGAGAATTATTCCCATCTGTCAGACGAGAAAGACTATACACTCACCAGGCTGGTCACAAAAAGCAAGAGCGGCAACTATTACTCTTATCTCAAAAAAGAACAGGGAGATGATGTCTTTAAAGAGGTCATCAATGATAAGAAGCTTTACCGTTATGACGAGAGCTATCCGAGATATGTTGCCCTGGTCGCGGACAATTATGAGAAGATCTGTGTTCCGGAGATTGAGGGCTGCGTATACCAGAATGACGGAAATGAAACGATCGAAGACCAGAAGGATAAAGGAGACATGGTCACGATCAAAGCGTCCTCTATAGTAAAGGAAGGGGACAGGTATAATGTGATCTACGGTTTCGATCCGGGGTCAACCATTGAAAAAACGATCGTCATGGACAGGGAGTCCGGTATCGTAACATCTGAGACAGAGCAATGCGGAGATGAAGAGTTTTACAGTTATACAGTTGAATATGACGGTGAGACCAAGATTCCGAAATTCTTCGAAAAGATCAGAGATAAGAAAGAGACCAGAAAGTGCACGGTATACATGGACTATGGCAGCAAGAAGTCCAAGCTGTACACCTACGATGTGCCGAGAGATGTCTATTTTACCGTGATGGACCAGGATGGCTATAAATGCTATTCAGACAGAGACTGTACCAGGGAGTTTTCAGAACTCCAGATTCAGATGCAGAATCCGGAGACCTCCATCAGTCTTTACATGAAGAAGGAAAAAGAGAAAGAAAAAGACAAATAAGATGACAGAAGCAGTCAAGAGGAGCAGCAGATGGAAAGGTTCTCAAAGACAAAAAGACTGTATTATGAAAACAGCTATGAGAAGTCTTTTACCGCTCTGGTGACAGGAGTCGGAGAGGATGAACATGGAGAGTATGTTCTCCTGGATCAGACCCTCTTTTTCCCTGAAGGGGGCGGCCAGCCTTCTGACAGGGGGACCCTGGGCGGTCACGACGTTGTTGATGTACAGCTTGTCGAGGGTGAGATTCGGCATTATATCAGGAAGGAACTGGAAAAGGGAGATTCCGTGGACGGCATGATCGACTGGGACAGGCGGTTTGATCTGATGCAGCAGCATTCGGGGGAACACATGGTCAGCGGCATGATCCACCGGCGGTTCGGCTATGACAATGTCGGCTTCCACATGGGAGAACGCTTTGTCACCATTGATATCAACGGACTCATTGATGAAGATCAGCTGTCAGAGATCGAGCAGGCGGTGAATGCGTATATCTGGACAAATCAGGCTTCCCGCGTTTTCTTTGCTGATGAGGAAGAAAAGACAAGCCTGCCCTACCGGAGCAAGCTGGAGCTGACAGATGAGGTGCGTCTGGTGGAATTTCCCGGTGCTGACCTGTGTGCATGCTGCGGCCTTCATGTGGGACTGGCTGGAGAGGTGGGCCTTGTAAAACTGGTCTCCGTTCATCGATTCAGACAGGGTGTCCGCATAGAGATGCTGTCCGGCAGGAGAGCGTTCGATTATCTGAACAGTCATTTCAGGCAAAATAGCCATATAGCCACAGCTCTTTCCGTAAAGCCCGGGGAGACCCTGGAAGCAGTCGGCAGGATGCAGGAGGAAAACTACCGGCTGCGGGGAGAAATCATAAAAAGAGACAGGGAGAGATACAGGCAGATTGCCGGTGCCTGCCAGGGCAAGGGCAATGTAGTCCTTTTTGCCAGAGACTTTTCTCCGGAGGATATCCGGAAATGTACAGACGAGGTCCTGGACAGCTGCGGCGGCGTGTGTGTCCTCTTTTCAGGAGATGATGCCAGGGGATACCGCTATGCAGCCGGAGTAAGAGAAGGGGATGTCAGAGACCTTGCCAGAGATATGAATCAGGAGCTTTCAGGCCGCGGCGGCGGCAAGCCTCTATTTGTCCAGGGTTCTGTAAAAACAAATCAGGACAGGATCAGGGCTTATTTTGAAGAAAAAGATTATACAATTTTCGGAGGGATGTTATGATGCGAATGCACAAAATGAAAACACTGACCCTGCTGCTGGCTGCACTGATGATCTTTTCATCTGCAGGCTGCTCCAAAAAAGCAGACCACAGTCATGAGAGTACAACCGAGAGCACGACGGCTGCCAGACAGAGCAATCCGGACTATGTCAAGGAAGATGTTGTCCTGCCTGAGAATTTCGGGAATATGATCTACCCCATGGAGGCTCTTCTGATTGAAGCATATGCCAAAGGGCTTCCTTATTACACCAGCGATTCCGATGAAGAAGACGCCGACTCTTTCTGGTTTTCCATGGCGGTCCTGACTTCCCAGATGAATCACTATGTGAAGGACGTGGCGGTGAAGACAGATGACGGTTACATCTATATTGATGAGGAGACCCTGAATATGTATGCTGCCGGATTATATGACGAATTTGGCAAGGGAAATATGGAGTTCCCGGAACTGGATGAGGAGGACAAATACGCTGTTTATGACAATGACAAAGGAATGTACGGCTTCCGCCAGGGGACAATCGGAGATTTGGAACCATATATCACAGACTGCAGGAGCAAAGACGATTCCTATGTCCTGACCCTCCATCTTAAGAATACCGACTCCGCGGAGATCCTCTCCAGCTGTAAGATCACCCTGGTCCCGACCTCCTATGAGAGTGAGGACAATGCTTTCAACTATTCTGTAGCAGGTTTTAAGAAGCTTAAGAGCAGCGATCTGGACGAGCTTTCGGAGAAGGATTCAACGGAAGATGTGACTGATGAGGATGAAGATGACGACAATGACGAAGACAGTGATTCCTCTGAACGGATCAGCAGGAGCGACGCTCAGGATCTGGCTGAAGACTACTTTGGAGAAGATGCCACTTATTCCTACAAGAAGATCGTGAAGATTGGTGAATATGACTATTATGATTTTGCGGTCGAAGGGGAAGGTATTTCTTCAACAGATGTTCTGGTATCCCTGGACGGAGAGAACGTCATGGGCGGTGAAAAAAATGATGATGGCACCTGGACTTTTGACCAGTAGCTATAGATAAATGCCAGAAAGGAGAAGCAACATGAAGAGTTTTATGAAGGAGTTTAAGGAGTTTATCAGCCGTGGCAGCGTCATGGATATGGCAATTGGTATCATCATCGGGAGCGCTTTCACAGCCATCGTCACATCCCTTGTGGAGGATATCATTAATCCCCTCCTGGGAGTTTTCGGCGGGATGAATTTCGATCAGCTTTCTATCACACTGGCCGGCGACGCCACCTTGTATTATGGTAAGTTCATTACAGCAGTGATCAACTTCCTGATCATGGCCCTGATCGTTTTCATGATCATCAAGGCCATCAACAAGGCATCTTCCGCACTCAGCAA
>CADBNQ010000137.1 GCA_902796045.1 uncultured Lachnospiraceae bacterium
CTTCACTGATGCTCTAACCTTCACGATAATCTCTCCTTTCCAAAACGCTCAGAGTTCAGGATAACATTTTTGCATTAAAAAAGCAAGCTTTATTTTACTTATCTCTCCAGATGATCCTGCCCTTTGTCAAATCATAGGGAGAAAGCTCGATAGTAACCTTGTCACCCGGAAGAATCTTGATAAAGTTCATGCGCAGCTTGCCGCTGATATGTCCAAGAACCTGGTGACCATTCTCCAGCTCCACCTTAAACATGGCGTTAGGAAGCTTCTCTACTACCCTGCCTTCTACTTCAATTACATCTGATTTTGACATACTAAAATCCTCCTGCTTTCTCATGTCATTGACCGGCGGACTCCTCAAGAACCGCCTCCCTGATCCAACGGTCAGCCCCGGCAGATGCTGTCATCTCCCGGAACTGCTGTGCCGTCTTAGCTGAACGCTTCATCTGCACATGCTTCTTTTTCTTTCTCTTGGGATTGTCGAGGGTTCGGTGTATACCATCGCACAATCCGACCATATCTGCCTCCTCACTGACGATCATGTAAAGGCGTCCTTTATCATGCCCGCACAGCGAAACCGCAAAATAGCCTAATCTATATTCTACCATAAAAGCTCTCCGTTTCAAGGGGTAATTTTTTGTCCGAAAAGGATAATCAAAGCGAATCATCCTCAAACAGCTGGTCTCTGCGGGCGCGTTTTTCCTCATCAGAAAGTGTCTGATACGGTGCCTTTGGCCTTCTCTCGGATGATTTGGTCTCCATAGCCGGTTCCAGCGCCAGCTCCTGCAGGACGGTCTCTTCCTTTATCTTCTTTTCTTCCTTCTTTTCCTTCTCTTCTTTCTCTAAAATGCTCTCTTTCTCGTGTGTCCGGACCTTCTCCTCTTTCTTCTCTTCTTTCTCTGTGAGGCTCTCTTTCTCCGGTGTCAGGCCCTTCTCCTCTTTTTTCTCTTCTTTCTCTGATTTGCTCTCTTTCTCCGGTATTCGGGCCTTCTCCTCTTCCTTCTCTTTTTTCTCTGATTTGCTCCCTTTCTCCGCTATCCGGATCTGCTCCTCTTTCTTCTCTTCTTTCTTGTCTTTCTCCGGTCCCGGGGTTCTCCCCATCCTTTTCTCCACTTCCTCCGGAAGCATGGTCAGGATCTCACAGGCCCCGTCAGTGATTGCTATGGTATTCTCATAATGGGCTGACAGACTTCCGTCCTCTGTCGCGAAGGTCCACTGATCATCAAGACGCTTCACAGAATAGTTGCCCAGATTGATCATGGGCTCCACAGCAAGGGTCATCCCTTTTCTGAGTCTGGCCCCTTTGAACAATGTTTTATAATTCGGAATGTTGGGTGGTTCATGAAGGGATGTCCCGATCCCATGTCCGGTCAGGTTCCTTACCACAGAGTACCCGTTGCGCAGGGCAATGGTCTGCACCACCTGGCCGATATCTGAAATATGGTTGCCGGGTTTGGCCCTTTTTATCGCCTCGAAAAATGATTCCTCCGTCACCTCAATCAGCCTTCTGGCTTCATCAGTGACATTTCCTATGGCATGGGTTCTGGCCGCGTCAGAGTGGTATCCTTCCAATAAAACTCCCGTATCAATCGTGATGATATCACCATCTCTTAAAAATCTTTTGTCAGAAGGAATCCCATGGACCACTTCATCATTCAGGGAGACACAGGCTGCTGCCGGGAACCCGTTATAATTCTTAAAGTTGGGCTGTCCTCCAAAGCTTAAGATCATCTCCTCCACCAGCCGATCCACATCTTTGGTTGTCATCCCCTCTTTCAGTTCCCGGGCCAGTTCTGCATGGACCCTTGCCAGCATCTGTCCCGCCCGGCGCATTTTTTCTATCTGTTCTTCATTCTTAATCGTAATGGCCATTTTATCAATCCTTCTTCTATAAAAATGAAATAATAATATCCATGACACAAAAGGAGACCGCCATATGGCGGTCTGATAATCCGGCCGGCAGTTATTCCGGGCCGGTAAATCTGGTCAGATAGCACTTATCCGAGTACTTTTGTGATATCTCCGAATACCTTCTGGATATCCTGGGTTCCGTCAATCGTCAGAAGGGCGCCCTTCTTATCATAATGGTCGATCAGCGGCTGGGTCTGAGCATGATATACATCCAGTCTCTTCTTCACTGTCTCCGGCTTGTCATCGTCACGGAGGATCAGCTTCTGGCCACAGACATCACAGATTCCTTCCTTCTTCGGGGGGTTATATACAAGGTGATAAGTTGCGCCGCAGCCCACGCAGGCTCTTCTTCCTGACATACGCTGGATAATGTTGTCATCAGGGACGTCAACATTGATGGCATAATCGATTTTCTCATTCTGGTTGTTCAAAGCATAATCCAGAGCTTCTGCCTGCGGGATCGTCCGCGGGAAACCATCGAGGATAAATCCTTTTATACAGTCAGCATTCTTGATACGGTCGACCACCAGGTCCACAACCAGTTCGTCGGGAACCAGAGCACCTGCATCCATGTATCCTTTGGCCTTCTTGCCAAGCTCCGTGTTGTTCTTGATGTTAGCGCGGAAGATATCTCCTGTGGAGATATGAGGAATTCCGTACTTTTCAGAAAGCATCTTGGCCTGTGTTCCTTTACCGGCGCCCGGAGCACCTAACATAATGATCTTCATGATTACCTCCTGTTTTACTATGTAGATCAGCGTGTCAAATACAGCTTCGCATTCCCTGCTTCCGCTATATTACATCTATGATAATATTACCGCCCTTTCTGTATAAACACAAGTAAAAAATCCGTAATCTGTCAAAGACGGCTGCCCTGAGCAGGCTTTAGCGGTACTTCTCCTCCTGCTCACGAATCATAGCATCATCATCAAAATAATTGATGCGCATGGCTGCTTTTACCTCTTTCAGCGTATCGGCTGCCACGGCACAGGCTTCCCTGCTTCCTTCTCTGAGAATCTCATAGACATCCGGTATCCGCTTCTCCCATTCTTTTCTGCGCTGACGGATGGGGGCAAGCTCAGCCTGCAGGACTTTATTCAGGAACTTCTTAACCTTTACATCCCCAAGGCCTCCCCGCTCATAATGAGCCTTCAGTTCATCAAGCCCGGCATAGTCCGGCCAGAACTGCGCAAAATGCTCCGGCCTGCTGAAAGCCTCCAGATAGATAAAGACCGGATTGCCCTCGGTCTTTCCGGGATCCTCCACGCGCAGATGACCGGGATCAGTAAACATGGACATGACCTTTTTCCTGACATCCTGCTCTGTATCAGACAGGTAGATGCAGTTGCCCAGAGATTTACTCATCTTTGCCTTGCCGTCTATACCCGGCAGACGGAGACATGCTTTATTGTCAGGAAGCAGGATATCAGGCATGACCAGGGTTTCCCCATAGACCGTGTTGAACTTATGGACGATCTCCCTGCATTGCTCCAGCATGGGCATCTGGTCTTCGCCAACAGGAACCGTGGTGGCCTTAAAGGCCGTAATATCTGCGGCCTGGCTGATCGGATAGGTAAAGAAACCCACCGGTATGCTGGCCTCAAAGTTGCGCATCTGGATCTCTGCCTTCACTGTGGGATTGCGCTGAAGTCTGGACACGGTGACAAGGTTCGAATAATAAAATGTCAGTTCAGTCAGCTCGGAAACAACAGACTGAATGAAAATCGTCGATTTCTCCGGATCCAGCCCTGCGGACAGGTAGTCAAGTGCCACCTCCATAATATTCTGGCGCACCTTCTCAGGCTGGTCGGCATTATCCGTCAGGGCCTGGGCATCAGCGATCATGATAAAGATCTTGTCATACTCGCCTGAATTCTGCAGCTCCACCCTTCTGCGCAGGGAACCTACGTAATGTCCTACATGTAATCTTCCAGTCGGCCTGTCACCTGTCAATATAATCTTACTCATCTTCAAAACTTCCTTTTATATAATTTTGCAAACTTCCCACTCGGGTCAGTCATTTGTATTATTCTAGCACAAATCATCTCTTCCTACCATAGTGAATCATTTTAAAATCAGCCTGCCTGCGCCAGATATCCAAAACAAAGTCCGCAAGCGGACATCAACTCCTCTCCCCCTCAATCTTGAGGGATGAGCGAAGCAGGACTTTACGCACCGCCGCACGGCAGCACAGCTGCCTCCCTTTGTGCGGCGTGTGCATCCACCCGGAGGGTTTTTGCTTTATAGAAAATCGTAGTTTTCTATAAACAAAGAACCGGCAGAATCCCATACAAAGATGAAATCCTGCCGGTTTGAGGGGCTGATATGTTCTGCAGCCCCATAAAAATCTATAGATTATTTACCGTCAGGGAGCTCCTCTCAGAACTTCCCTGCATCTGCTGCTTCCTGTACAGCAACTGCAACTGCAACTGTAGCTCCGACCATGGGGTTGTTGCCCATGCCGATCAGACCCATCATCTCAACATGTGCCGGTACAGAAGAGGAACCTGCAAACTGAGCGTCAGAGTGCATACGTCCTAAGGTATCTGTCATACCGTAGGAAGCAGGACCTGCTGCCATGTTGTCCGGATGAAGTGTACGTCCTGTACCACCGCCGGATGCAAC
>CADBNQ010000138.1 GCA_902796045.1 uncultured Lachnospiraceae bacterium
GATTAGGTAAAAATGCGTATGAATTATGGCCGGGTGGCCGGGAGGTAGTATTTTATTATGGTTAAGCAGTTTTCAATGGAACTGGCAGGAAGAACACTGACTGTCGAGATTGGCAGGGTTGCAGCACAGGCGAATGGCGCAGCATTTATGCATTATGGAGATACGGTTGTTCTTTCTACAGCAACAGCATCGGAAAAACCGAGAGATGGTATTGACTTTTTCCCTTTAAGCGTAGATTTTGAAGAAAAGATGTACTCTGTGGGCAAGATCCCCGGAGGGTTTAATAAGAGGGAAGGAAAGCCCAGTGAACACGCAGTCCTCACATCACGTGTGATCGACCGTCCCATGAGGCCCCTCTTCCCAAAAGATTATCGCAATGATGTCGCCTTGAATAATCTGGTCATGTCAGTGGACCCTGACTGTAATCCTGAAGTGGTAGCCATGCTTGGAGCTTCTATTGCGACAAGTATCTCAGACATCCCATTTGACGGGCCGATCGCGGCAACACAGATGGGTCTGGTAGATGGGGAGCTTGTGGTCAATCCCACAGAGGCACAGCGCCTTTCGTCTGACCTGGCTCTGACTGTTGCTTCAACAGCAGAAAAGGTGATCATGATCGAAGCCGGTGCCAATGAAGTGCCGGAAGACCAGATGCTGGAAGCAATCTTCAAGGCACATGAGGTGAACACCCAGATCATAGAGTTTATTCAGAAAATCGTCGATGAGTGCGGTAAAGAGAAGCATGATTATGAGCATATTGATACACCGGAAGAACTCTGGGAAGATATGGTGAACTTCATCACACCTGAAGGCATGGAAAAGGCAGTCTTCACCGATGTAAAGAGTGCCCGCGACGAGAATATCAGACAGATCAAGGACAAGCTTGCCGAGCGTTATCAGGAAGACCACGAAGACTGGCTGCCTCTGATTGATGATGCTGTCTACAAATTTGAGAAAAAAGCCGTGAGGAAGATGATTCTCAAGGATCACAAACGTCCTGACGGAAGAGGAATTGATGAGATCCGTCCTCTCTCTGCCGAGATCGATGTCATTCCAAGGGTTCATGGATCAGGGATGTTCAAGAGAGGCCAGACACAGATTCTGACTATCACTACACTGGGTTCCCTTTCTGAAGCCCAGAGGATCGATGGCATCGATGTGAATGTGACCTCCAAGAGATACATGCATCACTATAATTTCCCAAGTTATTCCGTGGGAGAGACCAAGCCGAACAGAGGACCGGGCCGCAGAGAGATCGGCCATGGCGCTCTGGCAGAGAAGGCACTGGTTCCTGTTCTTCCCTCTGAGGATGATTTCCCCTATGCGATCAGGACAGTATCTGAGACATTAGAGTCCAACGGATCTACATCTCAGGCCAGTATCTGTGCATCTACCCTGTCTTTGATGGCAGCAGGTGTGCCTATCAGCAAACCGGTAGCCGGTATTTCCACAGGTCTTGTGACAGGAGACAGCGATGACGATTACATCGTGCTGACAGATATACAGGGGCTTGAAGACTTCTTCGGGGATATGGACTTTAAAGTTGCCGGCACTCATGACGGGATCACAGCCATCCAGATGGATATCAAGATCCACGGCCTGACACCGGCCATTATCCGGGAAGCCATCGCAAAGACCAAGATTGCCAGGGAACATATCCTCACCAATGTCATGGAGCCTGTGATCGCAGTGCCCAGAGACCATGTAGGTGAATATGCACCGAAGATCTCCCAGACATTTGTAGATCCTGAGAAGATCAGTGAGATCATCGGTAAGCAGGGCAAGACCATCAACAGTATTATAGACCAGACAGGCGTTAAGATTGACATCACCGATGAAGGACGTGTCGATATCCTGGGCGTAGATCAGGAGATGATCGATAAAGCTCTGGAGATTATCAAGCTGATCGTTGAACCGGCAGAGCCGGGAAAGATCTATGAAGGTGAAGTCGTCCGCCTGATGAACTTCGGGGCCTTCGTCCAGATTGCTCCGAACAAAGACGGACTGGTCCATATCTCCAAGCTTGCCAAAGAGCGGGTTGCCAAGGTGGAAGATGTGGTCAACATCGGGGATAAGGTCAGAGTGAAGGTCCTTGAGATCGATAAGATGGGCAGGATCAATCTGGCACTCAAAGAGAAGATAGAAGATTAATAATAAAAGGTACTGTCGTATATAATAGTCCTTACCAGACCGGCAGGGTTTTATGCATAGCTGCATAGGACCCTGCCTTGTTTTGTATAAGTCCCCCGCATGGTGCCGGAGATATAATACATATAAGTCCGCCGCATGGCTTCGTTGCTGTCGCAACTCTCACCATGCTTCGCAACATCTCGCTTTGCAGCGCACTGCTCCGCTCGATTTTGCTTGTCGCACCATATGTCCATACGGACTTGCATGCAAGCATGCATTCCGATGGCCGCATGGTGCCGGACTTATACAAAAAATCTTGTTATTTGAATCAATATTACAATTTTTTGTTGCCGAATTCTCAGAATAAATGTATAATGAAACCAAAGCGGCTTCTTGAAGAAGAGTCAGTGGGTATGAAGGAGGATGCGAAGTGGAACTGCAATTAGATCAGATCAGCCGTATAACCCACGGCGTAGTTTTGAATCGTATCAAGCCGAAGGTACAGGGGGATGGGATTGAGTATCCTATTCTTTCTATCAGTCAGCTCCTTGATGAGGAGAACGGCATTCGTGATTCGGAAGTATCCACTGTTTTTGTGGACAGGAAGAAGGTCGGGAACCTGAATCTGGCCAAAGAGCACAGTATTGTGATCGGACTGACTTCTTTTCACAGGGCGGCGGTCTTAGGTCCCCAGCATGTCGGAAAGATCATTCCCTCGAATTTTGTCTCGATTGAGTTTCTGGACGGAATCATGGACCCTTACTATTTTGCCTGGTATTTTAATGAGCATCCTGAGATAAGGAATCAGCGGCTGATCGCCATTCAGGGGAATTCCTCTGTGAAGGTTCTTTCCATACATATGATCAGGCAGCTGCCTATTGA
>CADBNQ010000139.1 GCA_902796045.1 uncultured Lachnospiraceae bacterium
ATCTGATCGTTGACTACACGAAGTTTGTCGTGGGTCTTTCCGACTTTTAGCATGGTCCTGATAAAGTTGGACCCGTTCCTTCCAAATACCCATGCGATGCGGACAATAAAGAATCGGTCCAGCCGGGCAACTGCCTGCTCACCAAGAAGCTTGCTCTGCCCATAGACATTCAGAGGACGGTAATCGATGCAGTCAGGCTCCCAGGGTCTGCTGCCTTCACCATCAAACACATAATCTGTGGATATGTAGAGCAGTTTGATGCCGAGAGACTGGCAGACATCGGCTATATTTTTGGTACCGGTGGCATTGACTGCAAAGACCTTGTCCCTGTTTTCGGGTTCTTCGGCAGCATCAACGGCAGTCCAGGCTGCGCAGTGGATGACCGCTTCAGGTCCGGTGCGGCTGATGAACTGCCTGACAGAAGCAGGATCAGTGATATCCATCTCTTCTATATCTGTGCCGATGGCCTCATGGTTTCTTTTTGTCAGTTCACAGACTACATCGTGACCAAGCTGTCCCCGGCAGCCGGTTACAAGAATTCTCATATCTATTCGTTTCCTTTCAGATCAAAGACAGCCGGATCAAAGACAGGCCAGCTGTATTCTAGTACAGGTTTTCTCTGTATTTTCCGTCGACAACATCCTTGAGATACTGACCGTACTGGTTCTTCTTCAGCAGCTCGTACACTCTGAGAATATCTTCTTCCGAAATCCAGTCATTGAGATAGGCAATCTCCTCCAGACAGGCAATCTTACGATGCTGGTGCTGCTCGACTGTCTGTACGAAGTTGGTTGCATCGACAAGACTCTCATGGGTTCCCGTATCAAGCCAGGTAAATCCCTGTCCGAGGAGCTCGACATTGAGCTGGTCTTTTTCCAGGTAGATCCTGTTCAGGTCAGTGATCTCCAGCTCATTACGCTTGCTCGGCTTCAGGTTTCTGGCATAATCGACAACGCTGTTGTCATAGAAATATAAGCCGGTGACACAGTAATTGCTCTTGGGGTGCTCAGGTTTTTCCTCAATTGAGATGGCCTTCCCCTCATGGTTAAACTCTACGATACCAAAGCGCTCAGGGTCATCGACATAATAACCGAAAACGGTAGCCCCTTTTCCTTTCTCGGCGTTCTCCACGGCAGCCTTCAGACGTTTTTTAAGACCATGGCCAAAGAAGATATTGTCTCCGAGGATCATGGCAACGCAATCATCTCCGATGAAATCCGCTCCGATGATAAATGCCTGGGCAAGGCCGTCAGGGCTTGGCTGGACTTCGTAGGAAAGCTTGATGCCCAGATGGGATCCGTCTCCCAGCAATTCTTTGAACCTGGGTGTATCCTGGGGCGTGGAGATGATCAGGATATCCCGGATGCCTGCATTCATCAATATGGACATGGGATAGTAGATCATGGGTTTATCGTAGATGGGAAGCAGCTGTTTGGATGTCACTGTGGTCAGAGGATACAGGCGGGTTCCTGAACCTCCCGCTAAAATAATACCTTTCATATTTATTCTCCTTTTCCTGATAAGTCCGGTCTCTTTATAATATAATATTATAGCATATGTTTCTCTGTCGTGACAGAGATTTGTTGATAAGTTTTCCCGAGGCGATTATGATTGATTCGAAATCTGATCAAGGGGGTTTTCACACTGACTGATTGACGTGATGAAAAAAGGATGATACTATAATGAGACAGACTTTGCAGGAACCGGGCTGCAGCCTGCGGTGTCGCGCAGCTCGCGTGGAATCGTCAGGACGATTCCGATTGAACCCGGTTAATCTATATAAGGAGCTGGAGTTTAAATGAGTTCTAAGAAGATACTGATTCTTGGCGCGGGAAATGCTCAGATAGACGCAATCGAATACTGCAAGGCGCAGGGTTATGAGGTGACAGGCTGCAGCTATACCAACACAGATCACGGGATTCCCCTGCTGGATAATTTCAGGCAGGTGAATATCTGTGACATCGATGGTGTAGTGAGCCTGGCCAGGGATTTTGAAGTGGATGCCATCTACTCGGTGGGATCCGACCTTGCCATGCCGACAGTCATGAAGGCCGGTGAGATTCTGGGCCTGCCCCATTTTATCTCTTCTCACACTGCCGGGATCTGTCACTCAAAGCACCTGTTCAGAGAAGCCCTGGGGAAGGACTTTGACGGGAATGTCAGCTTTATTACTGCGGCTGCCCTTGAGGAAGCGCTGGCCTTCGATGCCTTTCCGGGCATGATGAAGCCGGTTGATTCCCAGGGACAGAGAGGCTGCTTTAGAGTGGACAGCGCGGAGGATATCAGGGACTCTTTTGCCGCATCACTGGCTTATTCGGTCTGCGGCAGGGTAATCATAGAATCTTTCGTGGATGGCCCCGAGATCTCGGTGAATGCCTATATCCAGGACGGGAAACTGAAGTTCGGACTGGTTTCTGACAGGATCACATTTGATGAGTACCCCGGGGGGATCATCAAAAGACACCTTCTTCCGTCTGTACTGGATGAGAAGGTACAGCAGGCAGCCATCGACCTGACCATGCGCATCGCCGCCAGAGTCGGGATCGAAAACGGTCCCTGCTACTGCCAGATCAAGCTGGACCAGGGGCATCCGGTTGTCCTTGAGATGGCACCCAGGCTGGACGGATGCCATATGTGGCGGCTGATCAGGCATTATTGCGGTGTTGACCTGCTGGATGCCTCCTTCACCCATCTGCTGACCGGGGCTTCGGTGCTTGACGGCCCTGTCTGCACATCCGGCCGACCCTGTACCCTGGAGTTTATCAGCGAGAAGACCGGTACCATCATCGATAAGAGCAGGTACGATTTTTCAGATGCGGATTATGTCAGGTGGTATTATGAAGACGGGGATCAGGTTGCTAAGATCACCGGATATATTGAGAAATGCGGATATGTGATCCGTGACGTCGATGGCAGAGATGCTATTCGACCGTAACAGGAGAGAACAATGAGCCTTCAGAAGAAATTAAAGAATTTTTATACTGTTTATTATTTGCTGACCCTGAAAAAGAGCTTTGACGGCGACCCGGCCAAGATCAAGGCAGATCAGAATAAAAAAATCCATGAGATCATGAGGAGAGCCTGGAAGATCCCGGTTTATCGCCGGAAGTTCAGACAGTCCGGGACGACACCCAATGACTACCATTGCAGTGAAGACCTGGTGAAGTTTCCCACACTCACCAAACCAGAGCTCAGACTCTGGATGCAGAAGGAGTGGGAACAGCATCCGGAGATCCATGATTCGGTCAATATCTTAAGTACCAGCGGCTCTTCCGGTGTCCCCCTGAAGATGCTGTACACACAGAAGGAGCAGGCGTTCAGTGATGCCAACTGGGCCAGAGCCCTGTCTGCCGCAGGCTATAAGCCGCTGACAGGTAAGATGTACTCCTTCCAGACCAGTCACAAGGATCCCAATGCCAAAAACAGGGATTCCATCATTCAGAAGTTCGGTCTGATGCGGCGCAAGGTTGTCTCCGAGGATTACTGTGTCGG